>NZ_JBHTIZ010000001.1:0-32924 GCF_042677265.1 Flavobacterium myungsuense
AATGGTGTATTCTTAAATAATTGGGGACCAACATGTCAATTAACCATTCCAAGTTCTAGAATGTCAGACACAAATACTTCTAGCATCTTTAACGTAAAAGCATTTCCTAATCCTTTTGCAACGCACTTTAGTTTAGACATCGAGAGTTCAAGTGACGCTCAAGTAGAAATGAAAGTATACGATATGATAGGTCGTCAACTAGATGTTCGTAAGGCTACTGCATCAGAACTAAGTGTTCTAGAAGTAGGTCGCAATTATCCATCAGGAGTTTACAATGTTATTGTATCTCAAGGCGATAAAGTAAAATCGATTCGAATGGTTAAAAGATAAGATCTAATAACTTAAAAATTGAAACGCCTCATGAAAATTGAGGCGTTTTTTTTGTTAAACTTGTCTTGAAATAGCGATAGACAAAATTCATTGTTATGGAAAACAAAAAAGCCAATCATTTGACTGGCTTTCTGCTTTTGCTCCCTATATTGGAGAAAGTTGCAAATTTGCCTCAATGATTACCTATTCAAGCATCTTAAAATCAAGTTGATATATTTTAATTTAAAAATAATAAAGTTCAATACCCTCGTCAAATATAGTATTAGGTTAACCAACAATTCACAAAAACATAGTTTCTGCTTTTTGAAAAATTAAGGTTATTATTTTCTATTTTAAATTATGTGAAAGTTTTGTCTTGTTTTTGGGGAGCGATAAAGATCTGTTTAAAGTTTCTTTTTTAGTATTATCATTATATTGATATTAGCTGTTATTTTTATTTATTAAAATTTTTTAAAAACTATTTATTTGCTTTGTACACATCTAAAACCCAAATGTTCCAAAGATGAATCGGAAGAACTTTTCATTCTTGCAGAAACTCTATAACCGCTGCAATAGGATTCATTACACAAAAAAGAACCCCCACGCATAACTCTTTTAGAAACTAATGGCTCATCTGGATCAAAACTAATTGGTGGACCGTTTGGATTGATAGCAATTTTAATGTTTTTGAAAGTGTCATAATAGGTATTATTGTAATTATCAGAACACCATTCCCAAACATTTCCTGCCATGTCATATAATCCATAGCCGTTAGGGCTATACGTTTTTACCGGTGCAGCTCCATAATACCCGTCAATTGAATTGTTTTTATAAGGGAAACTTCCTTGCCAATAATTGCAATATGTTTTACTTTCATCCATTTTTTCATTTCCCCAAGTGTAAACAGAATTTTTTAAATTTCCTCTAGCCGCATACTCCCATTCCGCTTCCGTAGGTAAACGTTTTCCTGCCCATTTGCAATAGGCATTGGCGTCATCCCAACTGATGTGAACTACGGGATAATTTTCTTTACCCACAATATCGCTTCCACTTCCTTTTGGATGTTTCCAATTAGCTCCATGATTCCATTGCCACCATTGGCTATAATCTTGCAAACTAACTTCCCCTTCCGAAGGAACAAAAACAAGCGAGGCGGCTTTTAAGGTTTCAGCATCTGGTTTTGGGGTTTGTGGTGGTAATTGTTTTTTTAATTCTTCCCAATCAATATCTTTTTCGGCAGTCGTTATGTAACCCGTTTGAGTAACAAATTCTTGAAATTGCAAATTGGTTACTTCTGTTATATCCATATAAAAACCATCAACTTTTACAGTGTGTTTTGGAAATTCATCTTGACGTCCTTGATTGCTATCTGCACCCATGCTGAATTCCCCTGAAGGAATCCACACCATTTCGTCACGCTTTTTTGTTTGAACGGCATTAATGGGGACATCCTTTTTTACTATTGGTTGACTCAATCTATTTGGAATAGAAGCCGTACAGCAATTTTTTTTCGGCGAGGTGATTTTATTTATTTTAGTCTGCCCACTAACAATAGTATTGTTTAATAATAAAATCATTAAAATTGAGCAATTAAGAGCAAATTTCAAGCTCTTATTTTTAAAGTTTTTTGTCATTATTTATTTTCTTAAGATCATAAAATTGAAGTTTTTTAATCTATTAAAAAGCCTCCAAATATAACGTTAATTATTTATTTTTTTAAAACAATCCTTTTAATGCAGTATTTTTTAACCCAATTTTAGTAGCGTCAAAATTAAATTTATTTTGCAAAAGCGAAGCGTAAACACTTCTAAAATCAATTTCATGTTTCAAATCACCATTATCTAAATCGGAAAGGTTTGGATTTTTACCTATTATTTCACCTTGATTATTTCCTCCGATAATGAACATTGGGGCAGCAGTTCCGTGGTCAGTTCCTTTTCCATTGTCTTTTACGCGACGGCCAAATTCAGAGAAAACTACTATGGTAACATTTTGTAATTGTTGACTGTTTTTCAAGTCTTGATAAAAGCTGTAAACGGCATCATTCAAATCGGATAATTTATTTTTATGGATAGCGAGTTGGTTATCATGTGTGTCAAATCCACCAAGCGAGGTGTAATACACTTTTGAGTTTAAATTTCCTTTAATCAATTTTGAAATCCATTCAAGATTTTTGGCCAACTCCGTTTTTGGATAAATTACATCTAAAGCAGGGGATTTTGCTAAAGCATTTTGAATATCAACCGAGCTTTCAACCACTGAATTGGCTATTTTTCGAACAAAATCCAATTGAGGATTGTCCGATAATTTGATGTCGTTTTCTTGCTTCGGTTTAACATTAAATCGTGAAGGATCTTTTACAGTTACGGAGTGTGGTTCCATTCCTTTTAAAGCAAGATTGTCAATTTTGTCTAGATTTATTCCAGCAGTTGCCTGATGTTCTTTGCATTGTAAATCGAGATAACGTCCTAACCAGCCGTCATTTAAATATTCTTGATTTGTTGGTGCGGTTTGCCAAATTTCCTGACTTCGAAAATGAGAGCGAACAGGTTCAGGGTATCCAACATTTTGTATTATTGCTAAATCACCATTTTGCTGCATCGTTGCAAACCCTTTTAAAGCGGGATGAAATGCCATTCCGTTTGAAGAAGGAATTACATCGTTTTTTGAAAGCGCTATTTTGGGACGTAAGTCATAATAAAGCGCATCTTCAAAAGGGATAAATGTATTTAGACCGTCATTGCCCCCGTTTAATTGAACGAAAACCAAGCATTGTTCGCCTATAACTAAACTCTTTTGAGATCCGAAAGCATGTAAAAAATCAGGCAATAATAGCGTGCCACCAGTAAAAGTTCCTGTAAGTGTTAAAAATTGTCTTCTGTTCATGATAAAATAATTTGACTTTATAAAAAGGGACTTAGAAATTATATAAGTTGGAATTCAGGTAATTTTGATATAAAATTAAACAGCCGAAGCACCGCATTTTCTGAGCCTTCTGTAGTACTATCAAAATCGTATTCTAATATTTTTTCGAAATCTTGCTGGTTATTTTTACTGATTTGAAATAATAAACGATTTCCAAGTTCCGCAATAATTTGTTTATTATCCTGATTCTTTTTCCAATTTAGTTTAACAGAAAATAATGGTTTTTGAGAATCATTTTGCATCATTTTATCATCGTTTTCTAGTCTTCTTTGTCCTAAAGGTTTGCCATTGCAAAGGGCATCAACTATAGTATTTCGTTGTAAAAAAATTTGAGATGTCAGCCAAGAATTTCCACAATCCCAACCCTTAACGTTTGGTTGGTTAAATAAATCCATTCCTTGGTCTTTAATAAAAAGGGCAATTGGTTTCCTGTTTTTAGAGGGTATGTTGAGTTCATCAATTAACTGTAAAATGTATTCCAACGGATTTTTTATTTTCGAACCTGCATTATTTTTCGGATATTCTTCTGTGAAAATTTTAGTCAAAAGCGGTTTGATTTCAAAATCGACTTCCTTGAAATAGGTGCCGTAGTATTGAACCAATTCCTCTGTTGGGTCATCATAAATAAACCATTTTAATATTTTTCGGGTAATTAAATAAGGAATTTTTGGGTGTTGAAAAATAGCATCAATCATTTGGTCAATTTTCAAATTACCAGTTTCTCCTAAATAAGAAAAGGGATCAGCGTCTTCATAAATCTTGCGATAAATGGCACTTTCTTCACCTATTCCCAATCCTGCTAAGCCTTTTGCACCGTTTTTAATATCAACTTCCGAGTAATTTCCTATTCCAAGTGTGAAAAGTTCTAGTAATTCCCGGCTTAAATTCTCATTGAGATTGCCCTTTCTATTGTCGGTATTATCAAGATAAGATACCATCGCATTGGTTTGGATAATTTTCCTGGTCAACGTTTTAAAATTCCCAAATGCGTTTTCCCTTAGAATCTGATTGTGCTGAAAAATCCAATAATTAACTTTTACTTTTTGATAAGTGGAAACAAAATGGTTGTGCCAAAAGCAAGTCATTTTTTCACGAAGCGGAAATTCTTCTTCAATCATTTTAGCAATCCACCATGCTTTTAAATCTAAGTTAGTTTGCTGTTCTTTTTTGAGAAGTTCTTTGAGATCATCAGCATTCGAGGATTTTATTTTTCTGCGAATGAGCTGATATTCTTTAAATGATTTAGGACTGTCTTGAATAAATTTAGGAATTTCTGCAGAAACCGTACTGTCAAATGATTGCTTCAAGAAACTCTTTAAACCTAATTTCTCAATCATTTTTGCTTCCTTAGCAGAATATCCTAATCGTAAAGACCAAAGTGTATGTTTATCCATAATCAATTTTAATATATTTTTAGACTCGATTTTAATTGAATAGTTTAATAGGAAGAATAATTTACGATTGTACTTTTTTAGTTGAAGCAATAGAATTTGTGCTGAACCCTTTATTTAAACAAAATAGTCCACTAAACTAAGATTGCTTTTTTCGGTTTTTAGGACATATTTCATAGGTAATAAACACATGAAGGCGAATTATAATTTAATTACTAATGGAATTTTTCTTGATTATAAAATTCTAAATAGTTGGAAAGTCCGCTTTAAAGTGTAATCTCATCCAGGTTAATTTGTAAATATACATTTTCATATTTATCGGTTCTCCATAAATCTTACTATAAAAATAGTTTAAATTGCCCTCCCTTTTCCATTCATAGATATTTTTATATTAATATCTTTCAAGGGTATTATTCCGGATCTTAAATTATGTTAGAAAGCAACCCGTCATGTATTGATTGTTAAAATTACAGTAATAGATAACAATTCGGTTAGTAAGAAGATAGTGAATTAAAACAATTGAACAAAATCAAACCATAAACAAATTCTTTGGAATAAATCAAAATTCCCCACTAAGTTTAAACCAGGAGTAATACAAAGGGCTGAAAAGGTATTGAAATGCTTATTTCAAGCCTATTTATTATGGAAAACTAATTTATACTATAATCCCCAGTTTTAATTTTTGTTTTGTGCTAGAAAAGCAGGGTATTACACTTTTCATCTTACATGTCTATCAAATTGATTTCAATACTGTTACTTTAAAACCAGTAGTTGTTTTTTTTATTTTACTATTTTACTATTTTTAAACGAAAATCGCAGAGGTTTCCAGTTTTATCAAACAATACTGTTCTAATGGGTTCCCCTAGTTCAAATCAAAATGCAACTATTGTTTTCAGAACCTTGAATTTAAAACATATTTTTTTCATGTGGAACAAAATCACATACTAATTGACCAAAAATTGCACTTTAACGTTATCGAAAAATTAATAATTTTACAAATTATACAGTAAATAAAATCCTAAACCAGTGAATTTTTTTAACCAAATTTTTTAATAACCCCTAAATCCCAGAGCCTATCATGAAAACAACTTTATTTAATTATGCTGCATGGTGTGCAGTTTTATTTTTATGTTTTACAAAGTCTCACGCTCAATCACTTCCCGTTTCTAGCTATGGCGTTTGGGATCGTGGAGGAGGAATCCCAGACTATTCAGCTCCAAATGCCAACTTTGTCAAGGGTATAGAAACTACCCTTGATTGGAAAGATATTCAGGCTGGACCTGGAACTAATTGTGACTTTAGTGCTTTTCAAACAATAATAGATGTTGCTGTTGCCAATGATAAGTTGATTCGATTTAGTGTCAATGTTGGCCCTGATTGCCCTTTGTGGGTTTTTGATAACGGTGTTCCGTTAGTAAATGTAATTAGTAACGCGCCCAAGAATGATGCGTATGCCAATAGAAACCCATATTATCCAGACCCAGAGTATAAAGCCTACTATTTTGAAATGATTAGACAATTTGCCTTGTTTTTGAGAAGTCAACCTCAAGAAAAATTCGATCATATTGCTTTTGTGCAAGTGAAAACAGGAGCTACCGGAGATGAAGAGCCTTACAAAGGAGATGTAATCGATCCTATTTATGAACTAACCCTAGCACAATGGGAAGCATTTCGTTTAGAGGCATTTGCTAAATTTAAAGAAAATTTTAACGATGTTACTAATAACAAAATTGTTTTAATATTCAATAATGTAGATCCAATTGCTGAACCAGACGCTTATAATTATGTAATGACCCAATTGGATCCTGTACTTGGATTTGGTCTTAAAGGAGGAGCCTTTAACAGGGGACACCATTTAACAGATGAGCAAACCTACAAAGAGCGATGGAATCCATTTTTAATTAATCCAAAAGTAGGTCCGGGTAATCCAAATGGAGTAAAACTATTTTCAGCTTCAGAAATAGATCAGTCATGGGATAAAGGGTATTTTGCCTTGAACTATGAAATAGGTTTTTATTGGTCAGCCCTTGGAGGTATTAATACGGGGCTTTCCTGCACAAACGTTTCGGTAAGCGCCATGACCTATGCTTTAGCTAATCCTGGGATTATTGACATATTCAAAATGTATAACCGGTATGCCCAACAGGTTTATCCAGCAACTGCAACAACTGCTTTTTCTGTTTTTCACGAAGGACTCAATTCGGCTGATACAGTTAAATTTCCGGAATCGATTTATGGTACCGCTAGACAGCCCAATCTAACTCGTTATCAAAATATATGTAATGACCCTAAATATTATAATAGAGGAGCTCGTATAGATGATCCAATTGCCGTAGTGAGAGGACAAGTATTTCAGCGTGAAGATCAAGAGTTTTACAATGATGCAGGCTGGGATATTTGCGAAGGAAATATTGAGCGATTTATGACTCAAATAGACCCTGATGCTACCTCTATAGGTTTGTTTAGAGTGCGAGGGCCTATAACTTCAACTTCTTCAAAATACGATCGATTCGCCCGTTCATTTGAAAATAGTACTGGTAAAAATACGATGTATTTCCAACTTCATAATGAATTACCTGCAAACAATAAACTTTTGAAGTTTACTATCATTTGGCTGGATAAAAATGCGGGTTCTACCTGGGCTTTTAAATATAGAAATTCTGCAGGACTTCAAACCATACCTTTTACAGGAACTGGATCTAATGAGTGGAAAACAGAGATTTTTGCTCTGACAGATGGCGTTTTCAATCAAGGAGGTGTCCATGGTTCCGATTTTATGTTGGTCAATACTGATGTCGTTGATGATATATTTAATGGTATTGAAATGAATATTATTGGAACAAGCAAACAAGACCAAACGATTAATTTTAACGCATTGCCATCAAAAACGATTGGAGATGTAGACTTTAGCGCAGGGGCTACAGCCAGTTCCGGCTTGGGAGTTACCTACACGAGTTCTAATACTAATGTAGCCACCATTATTAATAATACGATTCGTATCGTTGGCATAGGTGTTACTTCTATTACTGCTTCTCAAGCAGGCGATGATTTTTTTAATCCGGCAACATCAGTTGTGCAGGATTTAACAGTTTTAAATCAAACTACTATTTCTACTGTTGGAAACTCTTCATGGGTTGCTCCTGTTGGTGTTACTTCAGTTATTGTTGAATGCTGGGGCGCAGGTGGTTCAGGCGGTTCAACTAGTACTGGAGGAGTAGGTGGCGGTGGTGCAGGTGGGTCATATGTAATCAACGAAAACATAGCTGTTATACCAGGTACAAATTATAATGTTACAGTCGGAGCAGGAGGAGTTGCAAGTACTAATGGTAGTACTAATGGAACAGCTGGCGGTAACAGTCAATTTTCATCTACAGTTCCAGTTATAGCAAACGGAGGTGTAATAGGTGGTAAAGCAATAGGGACAGGAGTAATTAATAGCGCATTTGGTTTAGGTGGGATCAATATAGTTGGTGGTTCTGGAGGAACCGTAACGATAGGAGCTGCTGGTGCCAATGGCGCTTTGTCTAGTGGAGGTAAAGGGGGTGATGGAGCTGGCCCAAATGGTGGTGCAGGTGGTGCAACTAAAACTGTGGGAGGTATTGGAAACCTTGGCTCAAATCCCGGTGGTGCAGGTTCAGGTGCCTTTGGGACAGCAAGTGGAGGTAGAGCCGGGGGTAATGGAGGTTCCGGTCAAGTAAAAATTTCCTACACTGTTAGAGTACCAGACGCTCCAATTATTGGAACAGCAACGGCTTCTGGAATTAGTGGGCAAGCATTAGTTTCATTTACTGCTCCTGTTTTCAGTGGGAACTCCTTAATTACATCTTATACTGCAACTTCTAATCCAGGTGGACTTACAGGGACTTTAAATCAATCAGGAAGTGGAGTAATAACAGTAATAGGTTTAACTAATGGAACTGCTTATACTTTTACAGTAAGTGCTATAAACAGTATCGGTCAAAGTGCTGCAAGTTCAGCCTCAAATGAAGCAACCCCAGTAAGAACAAATCAAAACATTGTATTTAATGTTATACCTACCAAAACCTTTGGCGATACTGACTTTAACCCAGGGGCAACAGCTAGTTCTGGTTTGACTGTTTCTTATGTTAGTAGCAACACAGCAGTTGCAACCATAGTTAATGGATTGATACGTATTGTTGGTGCTGGTACTGCTACTATTACTGCTTCTCAAGTGGGCGATACGAACTACAATGCAGCTCTTTCAGTTAGTCAAAGTTTAACGGTGTCAAAAGCCAACCAAACCATTACTTTTAGTGCCTTGCCTTCTAAAACAGTAGGTAATACTGACTTTAGCCCAGGAGCAACTACTAGTTCTGGATTGGCGGTTTCGTATGTTAGTAGCAACACAGCAGTTGCAACCATAGTAAATGGATTGATACGTATTGTTGGTACTGGTACTGCTACAATTACTGCTTCTCAAGTGGGTAATACGAACTATAATGCAGCTCTTTCAGTTAGTCAAAGTTTAACGGTGTCAAAAGCCAACCAAACCATTACTTTTAGTGCCTTGCCTTCTAAAACAGTAGGTAATACTGANTATAGTTAATGGATTGATACGTATTGTTGGCGCTGGTACTGCTACTATTACTGCTTCTCAAGTGGGTAATACGAACTACAATGCAGCTCTTTCAGTTAGTCAAAGTTTAACGGTGTCAAAAGCCAACCAAACCATTACTTTTAGTGCCTTGCCTTCTAAAACAGTAGGCGATACTGACTTTAACCCAGGAGCAACAGCCAGTTCTGGTTTGGCAGTTTCGTATGTTAGTAGCAACACAGCAGTTGCAACCATAGTAAATGGATTGATACGTATTGTTAGCGCTGGTACTGCTACAATTACTGCTTCGCAAGTGGGTAATACGAACTACAATGCAGCAACAAATGTGTCCCAAACACTGACCGTAATAGCGCAGGTAGTAACAACTTATGCTCCCACTTCCTTTACGGTGCTTCTCGGTACAAGTAATACGGGTACTGTTAGTAGATTAGCATTAAATGACAATTCTGTTTTGGTTTTTAATTCGTCAACGTCTGGTACAAGAAGTTCAAATTGGTATAGTAGTACTTTTATTACTCAGGCTCCATCTAGTGTCACAAAGCTCACCATAAACTATGATGGCAAGTATTCGATAAGTAGAACACAAATACTTTACTTATACAATTGGTCTACTTCGTCTTGGACTCAGATTGACTCTCGCACGGTATCTACTACCGATGTACTGGTTACCAATATTCAAAATTCGCCTGTCAATTTTATTTCTCCTACTGGAGAAATTAGGTTAAGAGTTTTCAGCTCAGGTGGCAGTAATAATTATACTTGTTCAGCGGATTGGGTACGTTTTACAGTGCAAAATACTAGTAGTTTAAGATTAAAACAAGATACGACGAGTCAAATAGTTTCTTCGAATAATACAAAAAATTTCAAAGTTTTTCCAAACCCTGCCACTGGATTCTCAAACTTTGAATATAGTATTCCTGCAGAAGAAAAAGTTCAATTGAGTATTTATAATTTAAACGGGCAAATGATAAAAACAATTGTCAATAACGAAAAGCATTTATCAGGCAATTATACAAAAGAAGTCAATGTTAGTGGTTTGGGCAATGGAGTTTATGTTGCTCAATTAAAAGTTGGTAACGAAATTAAGATTGTTAAAGTAATTGTTAAGAATTAATCCAAAATTTATAAAAAGGTTTTTATTTATTAGGACTGCAACATTTTTTGCTGCGGTCCTTTTTTTATTCAACAGCCGTAAAAAGGTATTGATTTTTAATGTTTTGTGTAAATTTGGCTCGTTGTATTTTGGCGTTTTTTTAAACATTAGTTTCTTGAGTTCATAATTGGTATTGAAACAAAATCGCATTATATATAACACTTTTTCGCTAAGACTAATTTAGAGTTATTGTCTATTTTTACAAAAATATAACTTTAAACATTTTTATTATGAAAACAAAAATTACTTTTCTATTCTTATTTATTATTCCTTTTTTAACTTTTGCTCAACAATTTAACACTCCAGGAGACACGGAGGGTTTTGCTATTATAGGAACTACTACAAACACTTTAGGTGCAAATGGAACTGATTTAGTGTTAACCGTGTTAGAAAATGGTAACCCTGTAGTTTCAACACCAACTGCTAATATTGATGCAGACACCTTTAATTATCTTGAAATCAAATTAAAAAATAACAGTACTACGGATCAATTGAGATTTTCTAATGCAAACCCAGCCGCAGCTCCTTTTTCGAATATAGTTATAACAAAGGGAGATACCAGCTATCAAACGTATTATGTTGATATTACCAATTGGTCAGGGATTGTAAATGTATTAAGTATTGTTGGTAAGCCTGTAAATGGGAGTTATAAATTTGTGGGTGTAGGCGAAACTATTTCAATTGATTATATTAAACCTGTTGTTTCCTTGCCAATAATAGAAACTCCTGAAGTAAATACTTTTACTTTTAATGGGGCTTCTAATGGTGGTTTTACAACACTTTTGCGAGCTACTGCCTTAGCAGCAACGGAATCATCAAAAGCAACTTTAATGATAACTTGTACTGAAGCCAATAGATTTGACTCTAAAGTGGGTCTAGCCATTAACGCGGCTCATGTTGGTGGTCAGAACAAATATGCACACATTATTGTTAAAAACACATCGATTAATAATTCATTACAAATATCTGGTCTTGTTAGTGGTGCGACAAAATCTTTTTCTCCAAGACCAGTCTTTACAGTTAGTGATACAGATTATATGACCTATGATTTTGATTTATCTACTTGGGATGATGGGTATCAGCAACCAGAGTTAATCATTGGTGTTAAATCGAATTGGTCTGCAACAGCAACTTACGCCATAGGAGACATTGTAATTGTATCTAATACGTACTACAAAAACCTTTCAGGCGTGAATTCGGCAACTCAAGGTGATGTGAGAACAGAAACAGCTAATTGGGCAATATGTGATGTAACAGGCGCAGAAGCGCCAGCACCAGGAGCAATAGTTGGAGCCCTTTTAGATATTGTAAATCCAATCTACATAGATCAAATTGTTTTTGACAACGAGAAAGGAAATTTAGGAAACAGAGATTTTGAATCGAAAAGCAATGCTATCGCTATCTATCCAAATCCTGCCAAAAATGTTCTTAAAATAAAATCAGACAATACCATTTCAAAAATTGAGGTTTATAATATGCAAGGTAAAAAAGTAGCGTCTAGAAACAATACTTCTGACATCAATGTGTCTTCATTAGGAAAGGGAATTTATATTATTTCAGTACTACAAGATAACGGAAGTGTAGCTTCAAAGCAATTTGTAAAAGAGTAACATATTCTCAATTTAAATTCAATACTTACTAATTCATATAAAAACGAACATCCTAATTTATTTACAATTAGGATGTTCGTTTTTAATGAGCTAACAATTGGTTTTCGAGTTGTATTTTTGATTCTCGTGTCATGTGTTAAAATTAAGTTTTTTCTTTTAACTTCAACTCCAAGATAAATTAGTATGTCAATTTGATTATGAAATCAAGAAACAATAGTAAAAGTGTAGACTTTTCAGGAACTTAAAATAGTATTAGAGCCATATTCTAATGGTAAATTAAAAAATGAAGTCCTTTAAAAAGAAGGAATAATTTTTTTTGAACTACTAACAGCTATTTTTTAAGATGAAACAAAATAGCATACTTATTGAGCTATATTGACTATTTAATAGGATTTGATATAGCTTAATTTTGTGTTTATTAAATTACTAATTATAAATCCTGTCCTAATAAAGGGTTTTAAAAAATTTAAAATGAAACATTGCCACTGTAAATACATCACTTTAGGACTGTTTTTTTTATTGATGATAATAAAATTACATTCGCAATCGTTGCCTATTTCTTATTATGGCATTTGGGATAGAGGAGAAGGTGTTATAGATTATTCAGATCCAAAAGCCGACTTTGTTTTGGGTATAGAAACTTCCGCTCGTTGGGACGATATTCAGCCTAATGGACCAAATAGTTGGGACTTCAGGGATTTTCAAAACTCTTTAGATCTTGCTGTTGCCAATAATAAGTTGATTCGATTTAGTATCAATGTAGGAGGCGATTCCCCAATGTGGCTTTTTAATAATGGTGTTCCGAGGGTATATGTAAATAGCAACGCTCCCAAGAATGATCAATACGCTAATCGATACCCCTATTATTTAGATCCAGAGCATAAAATCTTCTATTTTAAAATGATTGAAAGATTTGCACTTTTTTTGCGAAATCAGCCGCAAGAAAAATTTAAGCACATTGCTTTTGTACAAGTAAAAACAGGTGCAACCGGTGATGAAGAACCCTACAAAGGCACTGCTATTGATGCTAATTATGCCATATCCTCATCGCAATGGGAACAATTTCGTTTAGATGCTTTCAATCAATTTAAAAAATGTTTCAATGATGTTCCTGATCGAAAAGTGGTTTTGATATTCAACAATGTTGATCCGATAAAACAACCAGAAGCCTATAATTATGTTATGAACGATTTAGACCCGTTAATTGGTTTTGGCATTAAAGGTGGAGCCTATAACCGAGGGCATCATTTATCAGATGAACAAACTTTCAAAGAACAATGGAATCCGTTTTTAATTAATCCTAAGATAAGTCCATTGAATCCCAAAGGAGTAAAACTATTTTCAGCTTCAGAAATGGATCAGTCTTGGACAAAAGGTTTTTTTGCTTTAAACTATGAAATTGGATTTTATTGGTCATCCCTTGGAGGCATCAATACTGGGGTTTCTTGCTCAAACATTTCGGTAAGTGCCATGCAGTATGCTTTTGCTAATCCCGGGATTATTGAAACTTTTAAAATGTACAACAGATACGTTCAACAGGTTTATCCGGAAACGGCTACAACCGCTTTTTCTGTTTTTCACGAAGGACTAAATGCTGCTGATAAAGATAAATTCCCTGAAAATATTTATGGAAAAGCTACCATGAGCAACACAGCCCGCTATCAACGTATTTGTGACGAACCTAAATATCGTAACAGAGGAGCCCGTATGGAGGATATGGCCGCCGTAGTATTAGGACAAGTAGGTCAGCGTGAAAATCAAGATTTTTATAATGATGCGGGTTGGGAAATTTGTGAAGGAAATATTGAACGATTTTTTTCCCAAATTAAACCTGATGACACATCAATAGGCCTTTTTAGAGTTCGTGGAGCAATTACTGCTAGTTCATCAAAATACGACCGTTTTGCTCGTTCTTTTGAGAATGTAACGGGCAAAAATAGAATGTATTTTAAATTTGACAAAGAGGTTTTTACCAACTCAATCCCTAAAAGTTTACAATTCAAAATCATTTGGCTGGATAAAACAGCTGGTTCAACATGGGCATTTACATATAGATCGGCTCAAGGAATTAAAGAGGCAAAACGAGTTACTGGATTAGGAGATAATACGTGGAAAGAAGTAACCTTTACCATTACCGATGCCATTGTAGATGGCAAGGGGGTAAATGGTTCTGATTTTACGCTAGAGAACACCGATACTGTTGACGATATTTTTAATGGTATCGAAGTAGGAATCGAAAGAACAACTTTGTCAGTTGGCTCTAATACAATACTTCCAACAGATTTTATTCCGTTTTTCAAACAAAATGAATTCAAAGCCAAAATTAACTTGAATGCAAATTCAAAAGCCAACATTAAACTATATTCTGTAATCGGTAGTCTAATATTTTCAGAAGATATTGTGTCAAAAACAGGGCAGACTATTTTCTCTAAAGATATGGCAGTTCCTGCTGGAATTTATATTGCAGTATTAAACTCGGATGGAAAATCTGTATCTCAAAAAATTATTAAAAAGTAATTAAAATGAATAAAATAAAATTCAACTATTGGTCACTAATTATCGCTTTATTTTTGGTTGTCAACATTTCAAATGCCCAAAAAATAGCCGTCCCAATTAATTCTTACGGAGTTTGGGATCGTGGAGGAGGAGTTGATGATTATTCTGATCCTAAGGCCGACTTTGTAATGGGTATAGAAGTGTCAGCCACATGGGCAGAAGTTCAATCCAAAGGGCCTGGCAAATTTGATTTTTCTATGTTTCAAGAGGTTTTAGACATAGCCGCGAAACATCATAAAATAGTGAAAATAAGCATTAATGTAGGGCCAAATTCTCCTTTATGGCTATATGATAATGGAGTACCATTGGTCAAAGTAAAAAGTCATAAGCCTGAAAAGCACGATAAAAAATTTGGAAATTATCCCTACTACTTAAATGAAAATCATAAGAAATATTATTTTGAATTGATTAAACAATTCTCGCTTTTTTTGAGAAGTCAGCCTAAAAATAAATTTGATTGTATTGCCTTTGTACAAGTAAAAACGGGTGCTACAGGCGACGAAGAACCATACAAGGGAGAGCCAGAGGATAAAAAGTATTCCATTGATAGAAAGATCGAATGGGAAAAATATCGTTTAGAAGCATTTACTCAATTTAAGAAGTATTTCAATGATGTTCCTGATCGTCAAATTGTTTTAACATTTAATAATGTTGATCCTATAAAACATCTCGTTGCGTACAATTGGGTCATGAATATCATTGATCCCAAAATTGGTTTTGGTATAAAAGGAGGGGCTTACAACCGTGGTCACCATCTAACTGGCGAGCAAAATTTTAAAGAACAATGGGGTTCTTATTTAATCAATCCAAAAGGAATGAAACTGTTCTCTGCGGCCGAAATGGATGAGTCGTGGCATAAACCAATATTCAATATTAATACCGAACTCGGTTTTTATTGGTCAGCCTTAAGCGGAATTAACACGGGATTGTCTTCGTACAATTGTTCAAAAAGAGCCATCGAATATGCGATGGCGCACAGTGAAATAAGAGACATTTTTAAAATGTATAATAAATATGCACAACAAGTATATCCTGCATCTGCTACTACCGCCTTTTCTGTTTTTCACGAAGGCCTGAATGCTGCCGATACGATAAAATTCCCAGAGAAAAAATTTGGAAAAGCAAAAGTGAAAAACTTGGCACGCTATACTAATATTTGTAATGCCTATGCTTCAAGAGGGGCAAAAATGGATGATTTAGAATCCGCTGCTGTAGGTCAAGTGGACCAGCGAGAGAGACAAACGGGGTATAATGATGCCGGATGGGACATTGCAGAAGGAAATTTTGAACGTTTCCTAACTCAAATTAAACCCGACGAAACTTCCATAGGACTTTTCAGGATTAGAGGTGAGATAGACAAAAACTCCTCTAAATACGATCGTTTTGCTCGTTCCTTCGAAAACGCAACTGGCAAAAATACAATGTATTTTAAGTTTGATGATGAGATGTTTGCCGTTTCAAAACCTAAAAATTTAAAATTTACCATCACTTGGTTGGATAAAAACTCGGGTTCAACTTGGGCATTACAATACAACAAAGGAAACGATATGAAAACGGCTATCGAGGTAAAAGGCAAAGGCGATAACCAGTGGAAATGGGTAACAGTTGAGGTTGACGACATGCAGTTAAACCATAGTGGAAAAATGGAGTCTGACTTCGTGTTGGTAAATACAGATTCAATCGATGATATTTTTAACGGCATTGAAGTAAATATTCAACGAAAATAATTTAATATACTACTATAAATCTTAAAAAAATGAAAAAAAGTTTTTACTTATTGGCCTCTTCCTTTTTGTTAACATTAAGTTTTTTCTATTCAATTGAAGGATTGGCTCAAAACAAGCGCCCAAATATTCTTGTTATTATGGGGGACGACATCTCAAGAAATAGTATGGGAGTGTATGGTTCTAAATATATACAAACACCCAATTTTGATCGAATTGCAAATGAGGGCGTGCTTTTTACCAATGCCTATGTTTGCAATCCAAAATGCTCACCATCTAGAGCTTGTTTCTTAACAGGAAGGTATTCTTGGCAATTGGAAGAAGCGGCTAACCACATTCCCGTTATACCTCCAAAATGGAAATTTTACCCTAAATTGTTAGAAAATAGCGGATATACAATAGGATATACAGGCAAAGGTTGGGGGCCTGGAGTATATTACGGAGAACACAATCCTGCTGGTTGGGAATACAATAATATCTCACTTGTTCCGCCATATAAAGGGATAAGTAAACAAGATTATGCGGCTAACTTCGATGCATTTTTAACCAAAAGAGACTCAGAAAAGCCATTCTGTTTTTGGTTTGGAACCCATGAGGCGCACCGTAAATACGAAAAAGATTCTTATAAAAAAGAGAATAAAGATTTGAGTAAAGTTACGGTTCAAGCCTTTTTTCCTGACAATGAATTAGTTCGTGGTGATTTGGCCGATTATGGTGTAGAAGTGGAATACCATGATCGTCAAATTGGTTTAGCATTGGCATCTCTCGAAAAGCGAGGTTTGCTTGACAACACCATTATTATTGCCACCTCAGATCAAGGAATGCCTTTTCCGCATGTGAAAGGACAAATTTATGATGAAGATTTTCACGAAGCTTTTGTAGTACGATGGGGCGACAAAATAATTCCGGGTAGAGTGGTGACCGACTATATTAACTTTCCGGATGTAGCCCCTACCCTTTTGGAGGCAGCTGGGCTAAAACCAGACAAGCAAATGACTGGAAAAAGTTTTCTGGATGCACTAGTATCTGAAAAATCAGGGCGAATCGATGCCAAGAGATCCTATTCACTAATTGGAAAAGAGCGTCACGATAATGGTACTACAGATGGGGATCAAATTGCTGTTAGTTATCCAGTTAGGGCCATTAGAACCGATAAATATCTATACTCCCACAATTATAAACCGAATAGATGGCCTGTTGGAGATCCAGAATTTAACTATAACAATTGCGATGATTCGCCAACAAAAAACTATCTAACGGGTTTAAAAGAAGGGGATAAAGATTATAATTATTTTAAATTATCTTTTGGCAAACGCCCTGCTGATGAGCTCTTCGATTTAGAAAAAGATCCTGATTGCGTTAACAATATCGCATTAGACCCCCAATACGCTTCCTTAATAAAGGAATTAAAAACGAAGATGGAAGCCGATTTAAAAAAACAAAAAGACCCTAGGGTACTTGGTAAAGGAGACGTTTTTGATTACTATCCACAGATTCGGGAGGAAAAAATCAAAAAACTCTATAAGGACAAGTATTATAGTATGTTTGACAAGTTTTTCGAAAAATTTGGAAAAAAAACAGTTCCAATACCTTCAGGTTTTGTTGAAAAAGACGGAGAAAATTAATTTAAATATAAAGACAAAAATGAATATAAAAAACATACTAGCTTTTGCAATCCTGATTACTGGATTTGGGATACAGTCTCAAGAAACAAAAAACAGTTCAAAAAACAATAAAAAACCCAATATAATTTTCATTTTAGCCGATGATATGGGGTACAACGAGTTGGGGAGTTATGGTGGTAAAATAATCGAAACCCCAAACATTGATCAATTGGCAAAAGAAGGAATGAAGTTTTCCAATCATTATTGTGGCTCTAATATTTGCGCTCCTTCGCGAGGAACCTTAATGACGGGTAAACATACGGGACATGCTTATATAAGAGACAATAGGGCACTTCCTTATGAAGGAAATGAGCCTATTCCAGCAGCTGAAATCACGGTTGCCGAAATTTTGAAGACTGCGGGATATACAACTGGAGCTTTCGGAAAATGGGGACTTGGTTATCCCGCTTCAGAAGGATCTCCAAACAATCAAGGTTTTGACCAATTTTATGGTTATAATGGTCAGATTCATGCCCATAATTATTTCACTTCCTATTTGCGTAAAAATGACTTAGTGGAATTAAATGCAAATATAGATGCTCCCTATTCTGTTTATAGTGCAGATATTATTAAAGATAGAGCATTAGAGTTTGTTGAAGCCAATAAAAACACCCCTTTCTTCTTGTATTTTTGCCCTACTTTACCTCATAATCCGTATCATCAACCCGATGATAAAACATTAGAGTATTATGCCAAAAAAACAGGATTTCCTATAGGAGATGCTCATTCTGAAGATTTCAGTGTTCCTAAATATGCGGCATTAACGTCGAGATTAGATCAAGAAGTAGGCGAAATTGTGGCTAAATTAAAAGAACTGAATCTATTGGATGATACCTTAATAATTTTCGCAAGTGATAATGGATCGGCACTTACAAAAGAAGAAGATAGTTTTCTGCGTACTGGCGGAGATTTAAGAGGAAGAAAATCCGAAGTATATGAAGGCGGTATAAAAAGCCCATTAATTGCTTTTTGGAAAGGGAAAATTATTCCTGGAAGCAGTAGCAGTCATATCTCCGCTTTTTGGGATTTCTTGCCTACTTGTGCTGAGATTGTAAAGGCGAAAACACCAGATAATATTGATGGAATTTCTTATTTGCCTACTTTATTAGGAAAAACGGACAAGCAAAAACAACACGATTATCTGTATTGGGAACGCAGCCAAAGTCAAGCTATCAGAAAAGGGGATATGAAGGCCAATTTTGTCTACGATAAGGCAACCCAAAAACAAAATATTGAAATTTACAATCTTGCCCAAGATCCTTTTGAAAAAAATAATTTAGCCGAAACAATGCCAGAACTTAAGGCAGAGTTTGTAAAAATAGCCCAAACAGCCAGAGTAGAATCTGAAATTTTCCCGTTAGTAAAAAAAGCAAAAAAAGCAAAGGTAAAAACCCATTAAACAATGAAAATCAAATATATAGTTTTAAGCTTTTTAGCTTTTACCGTTAGTTTAAAAAGCAGCAGTCAAACAAATAATAAAACCGTAAAACCGAATATTGTTTTTATTTATTTAGATGATTTAGGATATGGAGATTTAAGCTGTTATGGAGCAACCGCAATAAAAACGCCCAATATTGATTCTTTAGCCAATGGTGGAGTTCGATTTACAAATGGATATGCCACTTCAGCAACGTGTACACCAAGTCGGTATGGTCTGCTTACCGGGGTTTATCCTTGGAGAAATAAAGACGCCAAAATACTTCCAGGTTCAGCCCCGCTATTGATTGGTAAAGACCAACTAACCATTCCTAAAATGTTAAAAGAAAAAGGATACCAAACTGCCGTTGTGGGCAAGTGGCATTTAGGTTTAGGAACAGGAATTGTAGATTGGAATCAACAATTAGATGCAGGGCCTAATGATGTAGGTTTCGATTATTCTTATATTATGGCCGCCACACAAGATAGAGTCCCAACTATTTATATCGATAATGGTAAAGTAGTAAATCTAGACAGTAAGGATCCTATTGCTGTTAATTACGACAAAAATTTCCCTGGTCAACCCACAGGGAAAGAAAATCCTGAATTGCTTTCTATGAAATGGCATCATGGCCATAACAGTTCCATTGTAAATGGTATTCCTCGAATTGGTTATGTTTCTGGTGGAGCCAGTGCCAATTGGAGTGATGTCGATTTAGCAGATCATTTTTTGGCCAAAGCACAAACCTATGTAAAAAGCCATAAAGACGCGCCATTTTTCCTATATTATGCTTTAAATCAGCCACACGTACCTCGTACTCCTAACCCGAGATTTGTAGGTAAATCAGGTATGGGACCCCGTGGAGATGTTATTTTGGAAGCGGATTATTGCGTGGGCGAAATAATAAAAACCTTAAAAGCAGAAGGAGTTTTAGACAATACTTTAATTATGTTTTCAAGCGATAACGGACCCGTATTGAATGATGGCTATTATGATGAAGCTGTGGAGAAACTAGGCAATCATAAACCAAACGGTCCATTGCGGGGCGGAAAATACAGTCTATTAGAAGCCGGTACACGAGTGCCGTTTTTCACCTATTGGAAAGGTCGAATTAAGCCTCAGGTTTCAGATGCTTTGGTGTGCCAAATTGATTTATTGGAATCTATTGCGAAGTTGGTCAATATAGATGTTAAAAGTACAGACAGTCAGGAACTTTTAGATGTTTTTACGGGTAAAAGCGCTAAAGGAAGAACGAATTTGGTTATTGAAGCCAATACTAAAACTGCTTTTCGTCAAGGAGATTGGATAATGATTCCGCCTTATTCTGGCGATCCAATTCTGGAAGAAGTTAATATTGAAATGGGAAATGACAAAGATTTTCAATTGTATAATTTAAAAAAGGATATAGGTCAAAAAAATAATCTTGCCAAAGCCCAAACCAAAAAATTGAAAGAAATGATGAAAAATTTCGAATTGATTCGAGGAAACAGTTATAATAATGTTGAAAAAATTGAATTGAAATAACAATGAAGAAACAATCTGTTTTTTTTGTACTAATTACGCTGTTCATTTGTTCGAAAGCTATTAGTCAAAGTAACTTAAACAATTCCGAATGCGCTCCACTTAATCCAGAAAATTTTAATAAGATGATTGATGGAAAACAAGTGAGTTTGTTTCTTCTAAAAAATGGAAATCTAACGGCTGCTATAACCAATTATGGCGGTCGTATTGTTAGTTTATGCGCTCCAGACAAAAACGGTCAAACGGCCGATGTAGTTCTGGGCTTCAAAAGTATTGAGGATTACTTAAAGGCAACTGGAGTGTATCATGGCGCTATCGTTGGAAGGGTAATCGGGAGAATTGCTAAAGGAACTTTTGAATTAGATGGAAAAACACAATCTCTAACTATAAATAGTGGTGCCAATCACCAACACGGTGGATTAAAAGGGTTTCATAATCAAGTTTGGGATGTTAAAACGGTAACAGATAGCTCCCTTGTATTGTCTTATATTTCTGTTGATGGAGAAATGGGATATCCTGGGACTTTAATAGTAGAGGCAAGGTATCAATTGACTTCAAATAATGAATTGACCCTGAAATTATTGGCTACAACCGATAAAACAACTATTGTAAATTTGTCCAATCATGCTTTTTTTAACCTTTCTGGCGAAGGAAACGGACCTATTTTAGGCCATATTTTAACGATTCCGTCCAATTATTTTTGCGCCGTTAATCCTGACAAAATTAAAACAGGGGAGATTCTAAAAGCTGCTGGAACTCCATTTGATTTTAGAAAAGGAAAACCCATTGGTAAAGACATCATTTTAGAAAATGCTAACGAACAGTTGAAAATAGCTGGCGGATACGATCAAAGTTATGTTTTAAAGAAAAAAAAGTCCAATAAAATTGTTTTAGCGGCAACGGTTGTCGATCCTAAAAGCGGTCGTAAATTAGAAGTTTTAACCAATAATTTGGGAGTACATTTTTTTAGCGCTAATTTCTTTAAAGGTAACGATATTGGAAAAATGGGGAAGCCACTTCACTTTAGAGAATCATTTGCTCTAGAAACCCAAGACTATAATTCTTCAAATCAAAAATCATTTCCAACGCTTCTTCTCAAACCTGGTGAAAAATACGAAACGTACACCGTTTACCATTTTTCAAGCATAAAATAGGTCTTTTTTGTTGTTGAATAAAGATCTATTTTATATTATAAAATTGAAAAAAATCATATAAAATGATAAATATTAAAATATAGAATAACGATTTATTACTATTTTTATCTAATTAATTATGACTTGAATTAAGTATTAAATCACAATTTAAATAAGCATTCTTATAAAAATATATAAATTTTAAAGCATAAAATGTCAATAAAAATACTTTGTTTAAATCTCTTCTTTTTCCTAATAGTTATAAATACAATAGCTGCTCAAAATGGTTCTATAAAAGGATTTGTTCAAGATAATCAAACCTTAGAACCTATAGAATATGCTAGTATTGCCATAATCAATCCGATTACTCAATTGGTTGTTAACGGAGATTTGTCAAACAAAACTGGCATTTTTTTAATTAAAAATATTAAACCCGGAACTTACCAGCTCAAAATTTACTTTATAGGCTACGAAACCCGTGTATTGGAAAATATTAAAATCCAAGACAACCAAAATATTCAATTAGAAGTTATCAAATTAAAACTTGGCAATCAAGCATTGGATGAAGTTGTGGTTTCAAGTAAGAAAGCAAATTCCTCCAATAAAATCGACAAACAACAGTATAAAGCCAGCCAGTTTGAAACCGCTAAAGGGGGTTCCGCTATTGATGTCATCAAGAATTTGCCCTCAGTTACAGTTAATGGTGAAGGTCAAATAAGTCTTCGGGGTTCCAACGGATTTATGGTTTTAGTCAACGGCAAACCTATTTTGACCGATGCAGCAACAATTTTAAGTCAATTGCCCGCCAATACGATTCAAAATATCGAATTGATTACGGCACCTTCGGCAAAATACGATCCCGATGGAAAAGGTGGTATCATCAATATTATCACCACTAAGGGCAGCACGGACGGTTTTGCACTTTATGCCAATGCAATGGGAGGATTCCCCAGCACAGATGATTACGACAATTTAGAAACGCCTAAACGTTTTGGTACCGATGTCACGGCCAATTATAAAAATGAAAAAATAGACTTTTCACTTACAGCCAACTATCAGCGGAATGACAATAATGGGAATCGCGAAGGCGATGTTTATACCAAAGATTTTAAGGCAAATACTATTACTCGCTTCCCGTCCAATGGTGAAAGAAGTTTTGACAAGCACAATTATTCCATTAAAACTGCTTTGCTTTATTCCGCCAATAAAAATAATGCTTTCAATTTTGGCTTTTATCTCGGCAAGAAATTCCAAGCCCGAAGAGCCGATTTGGTTTACAATAACAGCACTTCCGACTTGACCACGGATGCCGTTTTAAGCCAGTTTACCTATTTCAATTCGAATGTGCAAACTAAGGAAGGAAAATTCACTTTGGCCAATTTTGATTATACGCACAGCTTTGCAAATGAATCGACATTGACCACTTCTGCGCTTTATGAACATGCTAATTTGTATGGAAACACAATCAACTTGAATATGGATTATCCAGCCAAAGAAACCGTTTTTCAAGAAGTGAAAAATCCTTACACCAATCCGATTTCCGGTTTTCGTTTAAAATTAGATTACGCCGTCGCTATCGCAGACGGAAAATTAGAAAGTGGCTATCAATATCGAAATGACAAACAGGATGGCACTTTTGGGTACACCATCAATCCAGAACCGGTTCCGCTGGTGGACAATTCCCAATTTAGAGGAACTGCAAAAACCAACAACCACATTAATGCCGTTTATTCCCAATATTCAGGGAAATCAGAAAAACTGGACTATGTTGCAGGTTTGCGCTATGAATATGCCCAAAGGAAAGTGATTTTATCTACTGATATAAATCCGCATCTTTTGAATTTCAGCAATCTTTTTCCGTCGGCTAATTTGTTGTATACTTTCAATGATGCCTGGAATGCAAAAGTGGGGTACAGCAAAAGAGTACAACGCAACAATAATTCCGAATTGAACCCGATACCCGAAAGAGAACATTCCGAAACCTTAGAGCAAGGAGATCCTGATTTGTTGCCGCAATTCGTCGATTTGGCCGAACTAGGAATAAATCATACCTTCAAAAAAGGAACATTTTTTACCACTTTGTATTATCAAAACATTAAAAACCCGGTTCAAAGAGTCAACAGTGTTTACAACTACACTATTTTGAACAGGGTGTACACCAATGCTGAAAGAGCGAGATTATTTGGCTTGGAATTGAGAACAAATCTAAATCCAAAAAAATGGATGGCTTTGTACTTTGGAGCCAACATTTACAATTACAAAATCAATGGTGACTTGGATGTTTTGGGAGAGATATCCACCGTCAATAACTCGGATTGGGTGTATTCTCTGAATGCCAACGGAACTTTTAATTTAGACAAAAATTGGAGCCTTACGGCCAATGTGAATTATACTTCGGCAAAACCAACAGCACAAGGAGAAGATTCTAGATTTTTGGTTCCGAATATGTCTGTAAAGAAAACCATTTTGGACGGAAAAGGCAGCATCGGTTTCCAATGGCAAAACATCAACTTTGGCAATATGAATTCGAATCAGCAACGAATTACGACTTACGGCAACGACTTTTATACCACAACCAATTACATTTATGAAACGAATGTTTTGTTGCTAAATTTTTGCTATAATTTCAATAAATTGACCCCTAAAAATAAACTGCCTTCGAGTGAATTTGGTGAAAAAGAGTTTTAGTTTATTTGTTTTTGAAAAAACTTTTAGTTTAAAGAAAAAATGGAGTTATAAACCAATTTAATTAATTCGATATGAATAATAGGTATAAATTTCGATTACTATCTTTTAAGAGTTCTTTAATAATACTTTTAATGATGACATTTCAAACGCTGAAAGCTAAAGAAAAGCAAGACTCCATCTTTAATTTATTTAAAGCCAATTTTTACAAGGGGCTGCGATATCAACTTTTGAACCCAATTAACTTTGATGCTAAAAATCGGTACCCTGTTGTTCTCTCCTTGCCTAGTGCAGGAGGAAAAGGCACTGATAATAGCAAGCAAATAAAAGATATTCCTAATTGGTTTTTTCATGGGGATATAGATTCAAAGTATCCCTACGAAAAAGACGTAAAAGTATTTGAAGATATGCAAAAAATAGGTGGAAACATGAAATTCACTACTTGGAAAAGGGACAAGCACGGAAAACATGTTGCCTTGAAAATGGTAACCGGAAGTACTAATGGTACAACACAATAAAGCAGTGATAAATATAATCCAGAGCCCGTTTTTTGAAATAGCTTTTCAAACAAATAGTACCAAAAAAATGGAGTATCAGTATTTGTTTTCATTAATAAAAGGCATCCAAACCGTTTTTGGGCCCTAAGTTTTTTATATCAAATTTACCTACATATACTAATTAACATCATATAAATACAATTTTTATAAATGAGAGCAACCATCATTATAATCTTCAGTTTATTTTTTTTTCAATCCAATTCCCAAAACAGCGATTCCCAAAAAGCAATAGAGAATTACCTTGAGAGTTATTTTAAATATGATAGGGAAATTATACATGTTCAATTCAATAAAAACAAGTATGTAAACAATGAAGATATTGCTTTTAAAGGATATATTACTAGTAAAAACAATACCATATTAGCCGAAAACACGACCAACATACAATTAGTAATCTATGATAGCCAAAAGCAAATCATTCAAAAAAAATTACTTTTTGCCAATAAAGGTACTTTCGAAGGTGGTATTCATTTGGATGACAAATTCAAAGCGGGTAAATATTATTTTCATTTTTTTACCAATTGGATGCGTAATTTTATAGAAGATGATTCTTTCGTACAAATAATCGAAATCATTGATAAAAAGGGAACATATAATTTTGATACAAATGAACCCAATTGGGAAACAGCCGAAATTACACTATTTCCCGAGGGAGGATTTATAATAAATGATATGATAAATATCGTTGGTGTCAAGATTACAGATTGTAACCAAAAAGGAATAGAAATTAGCGATGGTATAATAGTGGATTCTAAATCAAATGAAATTTCACGCTTTCAAACTAACCACTCTGGAAATGGTATTTTTTATATAAATCCATACATAAATGAAACGTACACTCTAAAAATAAAATCTGATAAATTAAATATTTCAAAACCATTACCTCGCATTCAAGAAACAGGCATAATAGTTAGTTATAATAACAATTTAAATGGACAAAATCTTTTAATTAATGTCAAAACAAATGAGAAAGGGGTTGAATTATACCAAAATAAAAAATATGACCTCCTGATTCAACAAAATAAAAAAGCAATTCTAAAGGAAATAACCTTTAATAATAAACAAACCAATCAATTAGTCAATTTGGATAAAAAATATTTATCTAACGGCGTTAGTAGTATTCGTCTGATTGATGAAAACTTAAATGAAATAACAGAACGTTTAATTTATAATTATGGTACAAATAAATCCGTCACTTCACTTGAAGCAAGAACAATTGCTAATGACAGTATTATATTATTTGGAAAAACCGATGGTATTTTAGCCAATCTAAGCATTAGTGTGCTTCCAGGAGATAATATTTGTGCGGGACAAAAAAGAGCTATCTTGGGTACTTTTTATCTCAATACTTATTTAGAAAAGCCAGAAATAAACAATTATTCCTATTATGATTTTGAAAATAAAAAGAGGAAAGAGGATATGGAGCTGTTGATGTTGAATCAAAGCAAAAGTAAATACCAATGGAATAATATTAAGTCTAATCCCCCAAAAATGAAATATACTTTTGATAAAGGGGTAACCATTAGTGGGACGATAGATAAGGTACTTAAACCAAATTCTAAATATAAAATTGCTCTTTTCTCATTTAAAGACAACGTTTATGAAGAAACAACTATTGATGAACAAAATAAATTTAAGTTCGAAAACTTTTATGCTAGAGATTCCACCGTTTTTATCTTACAAATGATGGATAAAAAAAACGTGTCGGTATTCACTAAAATGACAACGAAGGTTTCTTCTAATTCATCCCCATTATATTTGTCAAGTACGTTTGATAATTCAAATTGTGAAGTCCTAAAAAACCCAAACACAAGTTTTGCTTTTGCAGATTCAAAAACAGACCCCTCTGTAAATTTAAACGAAGTTTTTGTGCAAAACAATTTCAAAAAAGAAATTCTTACAAATAAAGATAAAATGAGCATGAATGCTCAAGGTTATAAAATTGAAGAAGGACAACAAGGAACTGTTTTGGATTTTATAGCTAGACATGGTTATAGAACTGGTGTTGATTTCGAAACTAACGATGCATATATTAGAACTTCATATAATTTAAATTCTAGCAGTTCTCCAGTTGTTTATGTTGATGATATTGAACAAACCGATTTTAATTTTCTATTCAATTTCGAACTCAGCGAGGTTGATGAAATATATATTGACAAATCCGGTTTTTCTGATAATTCTAGTAGAGGTGTAGGCACAATAAAAGTTTATTTAAAAAAGGGGGGGAGTAGTAACAAATATTTCAAGGCCCAATACTATTCAATGATTGTAACGAATGGCTTTGTTAAAAATATAGAATTTAAAAATTCCTATTTTGAATCACAAAAAGAGTTTTATTATTTTGGGACTTTAAATTGGACACCAACTATAAAAATAAAAGACAACCCAAATTTTGAAGTTAAATTTCCAAAAGGAAACCAAAAAGAAATTAAGGTTCAAATCGAAGGATTTACACCAGAAGGCCAGCTTATATCTGAAATTAAAAAAATATCCGTTTTATAAATAGTGAAACAAGTGATATTTAAACTAGTTGTTTTTTAAATTGTAATGAGTTGGGTTACTTTTTCTGAATATCACTAGATAATTAAAAAAGTAGTAAAACTCAATTATAAACTCGCACTGGAAGAATTAGAAGCTGCTTTGAAAAGTTATAGTTAACAGATACAATAATGAGCGATATCATGAATTATTAAATAGGTTAACACTCGCGGATTTTTATTTGAAAGATTGAAAATAATACTCAACAATAAGACAAAAATTTTAAGAAAATTGCAATTATTAATTGCAGAAATGAGTACTAAAAAATATTATTACCAACAAATCAAAAAAAATATATTTATCTTTGAATTATTAACTATATACTCTCATTGAAAAAGTCCAAATTAGTTTGAAGACATACAATATTACCAATAAAAACAATAAATGCAAAGAATTCTAACATTATTAATTACATTATTTTTTTATGTATATTCATATGGTATACAGAGTTATGTTGTTAATTTTAAAAACATAGACAGCAAACAAGGTTTGTCACAAAACGGCATAACATCAATATTTCAAGATAGAGATGGATATATGTGGTTTGGCACTCACTATGGTCTTAATCACTATGATGGCATTAGTATTAGATCGTTTTATGCCGGAAATTCATTTAATGAACTTTCTGACAATAATATAAATTCAATTACACAGGATCTTGCCGGTAATATTTGGATTGCTACAGAACAAGGCCTTACGGTTTATAACCCTATTACACATAAATTATACAATTTAAAAAAGTACAACCATAAAAACAGTGTTTTTGGTCAAAACATACAATCCATTAAATTGATTGATGGTAAAATTATGTTCACAAGTCAAATTGGACTTTGGAGTATCAATTCTGGAAAAGAACTTTTTACGGAGGAAAACACAAAATCAATTTGCGAAAAGAGCATTCGATATAAAATTCCTACCAATTTAGACCTTGAGTCTTTAAAAATTCATGAAAAAGATAAAAATGGAAACTATTGGTTGACTAATAAAAACCAAGTTATTTTAACCAAAATCAGTAGCAATAAATTAATCGTTTTAGCTAAAATTCGCATAGAGCCCTCTGCGGATGTTACTCTATCTGCTTTTTTTCAAGATAACTTTTCAAATATCTGGATAGGTACTCAAAACAATGGTTTGTTTCATTTAAAAGGAGAAAAAGGAAACTATTTAATAACTAAAATTTATCCAAAAAAGGATTCTGCTATCAATTTTTCTAGAATAGCAAACATCATTCAAGATCGTCAAAACAATCTTATTGTGACATCCCGCGCCGACGGGGCTATTAAGATTAATGAAGAAGCCCTTAGAAAAAATGATTTTACCTCTTCAACTATAAACGAAATTGATTTACCTACTAGAAAAATTAAAAGTATTTTTATTTCTCGAGATAAAACCTTGTGGATTGGATCATTAGGAAATGGTGTGTTTTTTCAAAATAATTCGGGACTAAAATTTAAAAACTATCAGATTAAAGATTATAAAAACAACTCAATAGTTAGTAATACCCGATCAATTATTAAAGATGACAATGATAATTTGTGGGTAGGTACTTTATTTGAAGGGCTTTTTATTTATGATACTTCCAATCAAACAATAGTGAAGTCAATACTGAATGGAAAATCGATTTTCGCATTATCCAAAATCGATAATAAGCACATTCTAGTAGGCGCATCTGACGGCTTATATCTAGTCACTTTTAAAAAAAACAATTACATCACTAAAAAACTAAATACAAACAACGAGACAAATCCCATTGTTTTTTCAATTGCGCATGTCAATAATCATTACTGGCTAGGAACTGACAATAATCTCATGAGTTTTACATTAACGAATGATTTTGAATTAGTGAATCGTGTCACCTATAAAAATTTAATCCCATCCTCTTTAAATTCCATAAATTTCGTCCGTATCGTTAAATATGATCCTATACACAATTTTTTATGGATTGGAACTCAAACAAAAGGACTCGTTGTAGCAAAATTAAACAACGATTTTACAATTAAAAATTTTTTCCATTATAATCAAAAACCAAATAGTCTGGATACTAATGACTATATATGTGACATACTTCTTGATAATAAAAACAATGGTTGGATAGGTACAAAAAAAGGTTTGTTTCAAATTAAATTATCTAAAGATGGAGCAGCCTCAAAAATTAACAAATTCACAATTCGAGACGGACTTCCTAGTAATTTAATTCAATCAATCGAAACCGACAAGCAAGGAAATATATGGATAGGGACAAATAAAGGTTTAGTTAAATTAAATCAAGCTTATAAAACAACGATTTATGACATAAACGATGGTATTCAGAACTATGAATTTTCAGAACATTCCTCATATTCCGATCCTAATGGTTTATTATATTTCGGAGGGATTAACGGAATTTCTGAATTTGCACCCAATAAAACAAAACAAGTTAATTACAATGAACCTGTAAATATTAGGGATATAATTGTCAATGGTATAAATGTAAATGATAGAAGACCGAAGAATGATTCTACCAGCCTAACATTACGCCATTTCGAAAATAATTTAAAAATTAACTTTCTATCTCCCTATTACTACAATCAAAAAAATTGTAAATATGCTTATATATTGGAGGGATTTGATCAAAATTGGTTAATGGCATCCGCTTCTGTTTATGCAACGAATTATAAAAATTTACCTGTAGGGAATTATACATTCAAAATAAAAGTATCAAACGAAGATGGAACTTGGGGTTCAGATTATACCCTATTAACAATTGAAATTAAACCTTCATTTTGGCTTACATTTCCAGCATTTTGTCTCTATATAATCGTGCTTTATTTTTTAATTATTTTAATTTCATCTATTACAAAAAAACGACTTGAGAAAAAAAATAAAGCGCAATTAGAAAAACAATATCATGAGCAGATGGAGAAAATCAATGAATCGAAATTGGAATTCTTTATCAACATTTCACATGAAATTAGAACACCCCTAACTCTAATTTTATGCTCTATTGAAAAACTGATTTCTAATTTTAAGCTGAATCCAAAACAAGAAAAAGAAGTATTAACTATTGATAAGAACGTAAACAATCTTTTGGAATTGACCAATGAGTTATTGGCAATTCACAAAATGGAAACAGGTAATTACCAATTAAAAGTTCAGAAAAGTGATATGATTTTGTTTTTAAAAAACATTAAAATTGCTTTTAAAGGATTAGCAAATTCGAAAGAAATTAAAATCTCGATTGATGCCTATATGCCAGAATTATTTATTTGGTTTGATAAAAATGCACTTGGAAAAATAATGTATAATTTAGTTTCCAACGGCATTAAGCATACCAATAAAGGGGGTAAACTTGTAATAAAATTATTTCCATCCACAGACAAAGGATTTTTAACAATAATGGTTATCGATAACGGTGCAGGAATTGACGCCAGTTTTTTATCTAAAATTTTTAATAGATTTTACCATCACGGAGGCAATATGGATCGATATGTTAATGGATTTGGAATAGGCTTGTCTTTGACAAAGTCAATGATTGAACTCCATAAAGGAACAATTTCAGTTAGTAGTGAATTAAATAAAGGAACTATTTTTACTTTGAATTTACCAATGGATGAAAACGCTTATTCTGATGAAGAAAAATCAGATAGAATCCTTTGGGATAATGATATGCCTAAAACTCTCAGCGCTAGTAATTTTGATGAAAGCAATGAAGTTGTCAATGATAAATTAGTTGATAAAAATGTTGAATTTAATGCTGAAAAACCTACAATTTTATATGTAGATGACAATATAGATTTGATTGAAAATATGGCCGATTATTTTACGGACAATTACAACATATATACCGCAGAAAATGGAGAAATAGGCGTTGAAATGGCAAATAAATTGCAGCCTGATATAATTATCAGTGACGTGATAATGCCTATAATGAGTGGTCTTGAACTATGTAAGACCCTTAAGAATGATATAAAAACTTCGCATATCCCGATAATTCTTTTAACGGCTCAGGGCGATATGAATACTCAATTTGAAGGAGTAAATTCTGGGGCAGATTACTTTGTCCCAAAACCTTTTAATATTAAAATTTTAAACCTAACCATCAAAAACCTTATAGAGTCCAGAAACAAAGTTAAAAACCTATTTTTGACTAATAAATATAAGGATGCTGGAGACTTAACCACAAATAGTAAAGACAAGGAATTTATTGAAAAACTATTAAAATATGTTAACGATAATATAGAAGTGGATAATTTGAATATAATCAATATCTCGAATGAATTTTCAATGAGTCGTTCCACCTTTTTTAGAAAAGTTAAGATGATAACCGGCACCACTGGTAAAGAGTTTATAGATTCAGTACGATTGAAAAAAGCTACCATACTTTTACTAGAATCAGATCTAAATGTATCTGAGATTGCATATGCTATAGGTCATTCTAATCCACAGTATTTTTCTAAGTGGTTTAAATCCCATTGCAAAATGTCGCCTTCAGAATACATTTTAAAATACAAATTGAAGGACTAAAGTAATTGATGTCTTCATGCTTAAGAAGTAAAAGGCAGTAGTACTTAGCTTTTAAATACGATAATGATTGGTGTAAAATCGTAACAAAAAGCCTTATAGATTCTGATATCCAATATTATAATCTAAAATCTTTGACATTTTAATCCCGACGAGATTGCATCTCTGTTTTTTAATAATTGGTATTCAGAATATTATACTTCTTTGATAATACCAATTATAATTATTAATTAGTCCAATCGTTATGGCATAATGCAGCAGTATATTTCATTTTGTCCAATTTTTATTGGACTAATTTTAAATAACACTATTTAACTTTTGAATTTACTGTAATAATTTGTATGTTTGGCTATACCAAAAAAGATAATATTAGAAATAGCAGAGCGTGTTGAATTTTTACAAAGAGAACATTCCAAATCCAAAGGTCTTCTTAAAAAAGACCGAATAAAAACCTTACTTTATATTAAAGAGGGTAAATTTCATTTTCAAAGCGACATCGGGAAAAAGCTTGGAGATCAGAGAAAACAAAACGTGCCTGGTTGCAGCAATATTTAAAAGACGGATATTTAAGCCTTGTAGAGCTAAAAAGTGGCGGCAATAACACCAAGACAATTTCTGAGAAAGCTCAGTTTTTTATTGCTGAAAAAGTTAATAATAAAAACACA
>NZ_JBHTIZ010000002.1:0-27793 GCF_042677265.1 Flavobacterium myungsuense
AGAGTAGCTACGTTTGGAAGGGATAAGCGCTGAAAGCATATAAGCGCGAAACCCACCACAAGATGAGATTTCTTTTAAGGGTCGTGGAAGATGACCACGTTGATAGGCTATAGGTGTAAAGGCAGTAATGTCATAGCCGAGTAGTACTAATAACCCGTAAGCTTATGTACGCACCTCCCCCTTCCCCTGTAAAGGAGGGGGGATGGAACTTTCTAATACTTTTTATATTCTTTATCTCAGTATGTTAAGATATTGTCCGCCCTGGCGGACGTTTAAAGTTTGAGGTTTAAAGTTCCAAGTTACAGAACTTGAAACAAAAAAACCTGAAATTCCTTAAACAATAATCTTAAGGTGGTTATTGCGGCGGGGCTCACCTCTTCCCATCCCGAACAGAGTAGTTAAGCCCGCCTGCGCAGATGGTACTGCAATTTGTGGGAGAGTATGTCGTCGCCTTTCTTTTGAAAAACCCTAGCTTGAAAAAGCTGGGGTTTTTTGTTTATAGGTACGACGTGTTAGTCTAAAGGATTAGATCGTCGCCTTTGTTTCGCTAACGCCTCGGGTCTTTTGAAAAATCCTAGCTTGAAAAAGTTGGGGTTTTTTGTTTATTGGAGCGACGTGTTCGCACTTTGAGCTCGGTTCGTCGCTTTTGATTCGCCTGTTCGGCTAACGCCAAGGGTCTTTTGAAAAACTCTGTTTCTTTCGAAACGGGGTTTTTGTTTTATCGGAACGACCTGTTCGCCTTTGCTTCGTCAGTGGGAATAGCAAGACGACAATCTTTAGACACACAAAAATAAGTATAAATATTGTTTAATCTAAATAGCAAGAATTCTATATTTTTTTTATTCTAAAATTTCTTCAATAATAACCAGCGCAGCAATAAGGGTTATTTAAAATTAGTTATCTTAAAAGTATTAATTCTATATTTTTAAAGGCTATTGATTTAAGTGATTAATATTTCTTTAGATTTTGAGAACTTTTTATAATTCAAATTTTTACTTATTAATGATTTAATAAATGTTAAAAAAATCTTTAAAAAATTATAAATTTTATTAATATTTGGGTGTTTAAAAACAAAAAACTTATATTTATCAACACTATTACGTTTTCGCCATTCTTGTAATACTAACTTGTGTAATAGTGCTAATTATTTTTTTTAGTTTTACAATTCTTATTATAACTATTGAACTTAATTTAAACCAAAAAATATGAAAATGAAATTATTTTTAAAAAATTTACTACTTGTTGTGTTTTTCTCTATTTGCACCTTTACGGCTAAAGTAAATGCCCAATCGGTAGCCAATATTAATGATATTATGTTTCAAACTTTTGGTTGGGATGTTCACCTACAAAAAAATGTTTCAGACGAAGGCGGTTTGTACAATTTTATTAATAATCGTGCAAATAAATATGCTCAAGAAGGGTTTAATGTACTATGGTTACCACCCCCAAGCAAATCAACAGGAGGAGTTGGCTATATACCGACAGAGTTATTTAATTTTAGCCAAACTTCATACGGATCAGAAGCGCAATTGCGTGCGATGCTATCAACATTAAATACAAGTTCTCCAAGAATACATCCTATGGCTGATATAGTTGTAAATCATCGAGGCGGTACAACTAACTGGACCGATTTCACTAACCCAACTTGGGATTGTAAATCAATCACGAGTAATGATGAGTCTGCAACCGCTTCATCTGGTTCTCCAACTAATTTCAGAGGAGTTAGACCTTGTGGTAATCCAGATACTGGAGATAATTTTGATGGAGGAAGAGATTTAGATCATACGAATATACAAGTACAAAATGGAGTTAAAGAATTTTTATCACGATTGAAAGGATTGGGTTTTGATAGTTGGAGATGGGACGTTGCCAAAGGATTTTCAGCTAGTTATTTTGGGGACTATATCGAGGCTTCTTCTCCATATTCTTCGGTTGGGGAATTTTGGGACGGAAATAGAAATACTTTAAAGAATTGGGTTGACGGCACTAGAGGAAAGTCAGCTGCTTTTGATTTCGATTTGTATTACGATTTGATAGAAGCTGTCAATAATGGAAATTATGGACGATTATCTGGAGGTTATCCTGGATTAGCTGGAATATTTGGCTATGCAGATAAGACCGTTACATTTGTAGATAATCATGATACTTTTGTGAAAGGGAGTATCATTACTTCAGACAATATCATGAAAGGTTATGCTTATATTATGACTCATCCTGGTGTTCCTTGTGTGTTCTTTCCTCACTATTATGGTGGGAAATATAGTAAAGAAGGAGTAACTGTTGTATATACGGCAAATGAAACTGCAATAAATAAATTAATGGCTATTAGAAAAGCTACAGGAATTAATGCTTATAGTAATGTTGTGGTTTCTAACGCTGGTAATTTTTATTCTGCTATTATTGATAATAAAGTAGCTGTAAAGATTGGGCCAGGAAATTGGAATCCAGGTTCAGGTTGGATTTTAAATACATTTGGTACTGATTATGCAGTTTGGTCTAAAGTTGCCATTAACTTTTCACCAACAGTTGCTATAACTCCAGAAGGAGCAAACTTTATTAAAGGTTCTTCGCAATTGGTAACTTTAACTGCAACAGACGACAAACAAGGATCGACTATTTATTATACTACTGACGGTTCTATACCAACTGTATCGTCATTAGTATACTCTACTCCGATAAACGTATCAACAAATACAACCATAAAAGCTATAGCTGTAGATTCGGAAGGACTTTTTTCTGGCTTAGCCTCTCAAAACTTTTTAACAATAGGAGATATTACGGTAAAAGTTAAACCTCCAACAAGTTGGGTTGCTCCAATTAAGGTTCATCATTTTAATGCTTTACCTTCTGCAAATTTAGCTGAGTCTAAATGGCCAGGTATAACTATGGATGGTCCAGATGCTGATGGGTATTACTCGTATACCTTTAATAATATTGCCAGTACAAACATCATTTTTACTAGAGGAACTGGTTCGCCTCAAACTCAAGATGCAGATATTAAACCCGTGACTCAAAATACGTGTTATAATATGTCGGGGTGGTCTAGTGGGATAGTTACAATAGAAGATTGTACTACTTTAGGAGTAAATGATTCCGAATTTAATAATTCTCAGTTAAAGCTTTATCCTAACCCAACTTCTGGAGCTTTTAAAATTAATAAAACAGTTTCTAATCTTAGTATAATTGATATTACAGGTAAAGTCGTAAAACAATTTAATGGCACTTTTCCGTCTGATGCAAGTTATGATATTAGTAGTTTAGTTAGAGGGATGTACTTTGTTAAATTGAAAACAAACTCTGGGGCCGAAACTACTCTCAAATTATCAAAAGAATAATATTTCTATATAAAAAAGGTTACTTATTTAAGTAGCCTTTTTTAAAATAATTTAATTTTACTCTTAAAAGTTTTATTTGTTTCAGTTAAGAAAACAAATTTGCTTTTTTGCTTTTTTTAAATTATTTACGAAATCGTTGTAGTGAATTTAAAAATTCAAATAAACTATTTAATCATTTCCAAAATAAAATGCATTGTAGAATTATCCATATCAAAATAAAAATCTAGTCATTACTTTTTCTAAAACAACAAACATCAACTATTTATGAAAAATAAATTACTTTTATTTTTACTACTACATTTATTATTAGGAATTAAATTAACAGCAAAAAACTTAGATGTAAATACTAATAAAATAGTTAGAAGCCATAGTGTTTCAAAATCTATGAAAGTTGTTAAGCCAGAAAAACAGAAAATAAAACTATCAAAATTTAAAAAAAGTCTAGCAGTTTTATCGCCTCCAAGTGTAGTTGCAGGAAGTTCCTGTGGGCCAGGAATAGTTGCGCTTTCAGCAACTGGAGCATCTGGTGAAACGATAGAGTGGTATACAAGCCAAACCGCTGCAGTTCCAACTTTTATAGGAAATAACTACAATCCAAATCTTGCTACTACTACCACTTTTTATGTGCAAAGTAGATTAGGTGCTGATACAAGTATTCGAGTTCCAGTTGTAGGGTCTGTTTATTCGGCACCTCCTCCTGTAACATTATCCGCTTCTCCAGCTAATAATGGTGTTTCTCCTTTATGCTTAGGGACTTCTGTGACTTTTACAGCATCTGGTGGTGCTGATTTATTTGAATTTTCAGTTAATGGAGTAGTTACTCAAACCATGTCTTCTGTTAGAACGTATACCACCAATTCATTAACTAATGGACAGACCGTTAGTGTTCGTTCACGTTATGCAGTTAACTTAGATGGATCTATTACTGAAACCGCTTGGGGTACCGGTGCTTTAGAAGATAATATTCTTTCTGCTGCTTTATCTGGAAATGCAACAACTGGATATATTAATTCTTTGAAAATTAGTCCTGCAGAGGATAAAATAGTAATAGGGATGTCTGGGAAAGTTCTTAATTTTAGACGTATCATGGTATTCTTAGATACTAAACCAGGTGGGTATAACATTTCAAACTATGGAGATGAGAACGGTTCTCTTCCACCGGTTAGAGCATTCAATTTTTTTAATAATAATCCAAGCACTTTTGATTCTTATTTTGCGGCTGATTATTGCGTGGCAATAGCAACTGATGCAGGTGAGATAAATTATTATGCTGACGTTATTGAATTAAGAAATCCTAACTCTCTAAAAACTTATTTGGGACAAGCTGCTACAGGAGTTCCAACTTCAGTTATGGGAATTAATAAAAATAATACAGGTACTAGCGATTATAATCTTGGTTTTGAAGTTGAAGTTTCAAAAGCACTTATTGGTTATACTACTGGTGACGTCAAATTTTTTGCATTAACCATGCAAGACAATGATGTAAGCAATTATAATGTGACGAATTCCTTTTTAAGTCCCGAAAGAACTAGTACTTCAGATTATGGAAACGGAGCTATTAATTATAATTTGAGAGATCCAAATCCCGTTGTAGTTGCAGAAGCCGCTTTCACACCATGTTATTCTGAAGATAGTTTAGTTATGAATTTTGTTGCTAACCCAACTGTTGCTACTGTTGGTGCTAGCCAAACTAGATGTCTTTTGACAAGCAATCCTTTAGGTGGAAATACACCTACAGTAGGTACAGGTTTATGGACACTAAAATCTGGACCAGGAACTGTAAGTTTTGCTGATAATACTATTGGAAACACAACAGCAACAGTTAGTGTTAAAGGAACATATGTATTTACTTGGACGATATCAAGTGGACAATGTACACAGTCATTTGCAGACGTTAGTGTTGTTTATAACATAACAAATCCCCCAACAGGTGCTGTTAATCAGCCCTTTTGTGAAGTAGATAATAGAAGAGTTAGTGATTTAGTTGCTATTGGAAATAATGTAGAATGGTTTCTTAATCCAATCGGAGGCTCAGCATTACCAACAAATACAAATTTAGTTACAGGTAACTATTATGCTGAACAAACTGATGCAGTAACTTCATGTAAAAGTATCACTCGTTTAGAAGTTGCAGTTGTAATAGAAAAGCCAGCGGCTCCTTCAGGATCTGGATCACAAACGGTTTGTAATTCTGGAACGGTTGCTAATTTGACAGCTACTGGAACAAATATAAAATGGTACGTTAATCCAACAGGAGGTTCTGCATTAGCGTCATCAGTTGTATTAGTTTCAGGGACAACTTATTTTGCCTCTCAAACTATTGGTTCTTGTGAAAGCGCAACTCGTTATCCGTTGGCAGTTACAATTATAAATCCTCAAAATCCAATAAGTGGGGGTAATCAGTCTGTTTGTTCAACAAGTCCATTACAAACTTTAACAGCTACAGCAACTGTAACTACAGGCACTATTGTTTGGTATGACGCCTTAACAAGTGGAAATGTAGTTGCAAGCCCAACATTAAATACTGTTGTGACGCGTACTTATTTTGCACAAAATACTATAGGTGTTTGTAATAGCATAAATAGAACGGCTGTTTCACTTGAAATTAAAGATTCTCCTTTTTTAAGTGTAACAACCAAATCATGTTCGTTAGATTTATTAACATATAGAGTTGATTTTACCGTAGCAAGTGGAAGTACCATAACAAGAAGTCCATTAGTAGGAAGTATTGTTGGGAATACTATAATTGGCATTCCAGCAGGTACAGCTATAGATATTACGGCTAACAAAGGAAATGGTTGTGTAGAAGTAGTTAATGTAGTTGCACCAAATTGTAGTTGTTCACCTGTAAATAACCCAGTAAGTGGAGGCGATAAATCGGTTTGCCAAGGACAATCCAATCCTGCTTTAACGGCTACAGTAATTGTAGGCGAAACAATTGATTGGTATAGCGCAAGTAGCGGTGGTAGTTTGTTACTATCCAACAATACATCATTTACACCACTCAATACTTTGCCAGGTGTTTATACCTATTTTGCACAAGCTAGAAAAATTGTAGATGGGTGTTTGAGTTCTGGTAGAACAGCAGTTTCATTAACTATAACGGCACAAGTAGCTCCTACAGGTGCTTTAACACAGACTTTTTGTGAATCACAAAATGCTATAGTAGCTGATTTAGTGGCAACTGGATCTTCCATAAAATGGTATCCAACAATTTCAAGTACTACAGCATTATTATCTTCTGCTTTATTAGTAGACGGAGAAGATTATTTTGCTTCACAAACAGCTAATTCAGGACTTCTCTGTGAAAGTGTCAATAGGTTTAGAGTTACGGTAAGTATAAATAAACCATTAGCCCCAACAGGCTCATCAACACAATCGTTTTGTGAATCAGAAAATGCTACAATTGCAGATTTGTTAGCAACAGGAACATCAATAAAATGGTATCCAACCCTAACAAGTACAATAGCGCTATCTTCTTCGGCATTGTTAGTAGATGGTGAAGATTATTTTGCAACTCAAACAACCACATCAGGACTTTTGTGCGAGAGTGTCAATAGATTAAAAGTAACAGTAAGTATAAGTAAACCAGCTGCTCCAACAGGTTTCTCAACACAATCGTTTTGTGAATCACAAAATGCAACAATAGCAAGTTTGGTAGCCACAGGAACCAATATAAAATGGTACTCGTCAGCTGTAAGTACAACGGCATTGTTAAGTACATTAGCATTAGCAGATGGAGATTATTTTGCAACCCAAACTACTGCAACTAGCTTATCATGTGAAAGTATTACTAGATTGAGAGTTACAGTTACTATAAGTCGACCATCAGCTCCATCAGGATCAGGAGCACAAACAGTATGTAATTCAGGTACAATCGCTAATTTAAATGCTACGGGAACAAACATAAAATGGTATGCAAATCCTACAGGCGGTACTGCATTAGCATCATCAATTGTATTAATTTCAGGGACAACTTATTATGCTACTCAAACAGTTGGCTCTTGCGAGAGTGTAACACGATATCCGTTAGTAGTTACTATCGTTAATCCTCAAATACCAACAAGTGGAGGCAATCAATCTGTTTGTGCTACAAGTCCGTTACAAACATTAACAGCTACTGCTACTGTAGTATTAGGAACCATAGATTGGTTTGATGCTTTAACAAATGGGAATTTAGTTGTAAGTCCAGTATTAAGTACAGTTGGAAGTGTCCAATATTATGCTCAGAACAAAATAGGTAGTTGTTTTAGCACCTCACGAACAGTTGTTACTTTAGAGATAAAAGATTCACCATTTTTAAATATAACCAATAAATCTTGTTCATTAGATTTATTGACGTATACAGTTAATTTTAATGTTGCTACTGGCAGTACCATTACTAGAAGCCCAGAAGTCGGTAGTATTGTAGGGAATAGTATAACAGGCATTCCAGCGGGTACAACAATTGATATTAGTGCAAACAAAGGAAACGGTTGTGTTGAAGTAATCAATGTAGTGGCTCCAAACTGTAGTTGTTCACCAGTAAATAATCCAATATCAGGAGGACCTAAATCAGTTTGTGAAGGTCAAGCAAATCCTTCATTATCAGTAGCGGTTAATACAGGAGAAGTTGTAGATTGGTACAGTGCAATAAGCGGAGGTAGTCCTTTAGTAAGTAATAGTTTAACTTATACACCCTTGAATTCTATACCAGGAGTTTATACTTTTTATGCAGAAGCTAGAAAAACAGTTGACGGTTGTATCAGTTCTGGACGAACTCCAGTATCATTAACAATAGCTTCACAAGCTGCCCCTACAGGATCAGCAACTCAGACTTTTTGTGAATCTATAAATGCTACAGTTGCTAATTTAGTAGCAAACGGGACTACAATTAAATGGTACGAAACATTTAATAGCACAACAGCATTATCATCTACTTTAGCTTTAATTGATGGTGAAGATTATTATGCTACCCAAAGCGCTACATCAGGATTATTCTGCGAAAGCATAGGCAGATTCAAAGTCACTGTGATTATTGATAAGCCATTACCACCAGCAGTAGTTAGTGTGATTCAGCCAACTTGTGCTGTTAATACAGGAAGTATATTATTTAGTGGATTGCCAAATAATGGGTCTTGGATATTAACTCCTTCTGTAGGAATTCCGGTATCTGGTTCAGGAGTGAATTATGAAATTATAAATTTATCGGCTTCAACCAATTATACTTTTAAAGTAACAAATGCAAACGGATGTACTTCAGTATTGTCAATATCAGCAAGTATAAATGCAATTCCAGCTTCACCAGCTGTTCCAAGTGCAGTAAGTGTAGTGCAACCTACTTGTACATTGCAATCAGGGACAATAACATTTGCAACACAAAATGATGTGGAATATAGTATTGATGGAATAAATTACAAATCCACCCCTCAATTTTCAGGATTAGCTCCAAGAAGTTACACGCTATATGTTAGGAATACTATCGATATAACCTGTGTTACTTCATCTGCAAATGCTATAACAATTAATTCAATTCCAAATGCACCAATAGAACCATCGGCAACAGGTGTTGTGCAACCAACTTGTGCTGTACAATCAGGCTCAATTACTATTGCAACGCAAAGCGGAGTAGAGTATAGCATTAATGGAACAAGTTTTCAGTCAAATCCTATTTTTTCGGGTTTAGCCCCTAATACTTATACTTTATATGTAAGAAATTTAGGGGATACAACTTGTATCTCTAGTTCTTTAGCTGATTCAACAATAAGCGCTCTTCCAACAGCGCCAGCAATTCCTACAATTACTAGTGTCATTCAGCCAACATGTTCAATTCCGACAGGAACAATAGTGGTTGCCTCACAAAATGGAGTTGAATATAGTGTAGGAAATGGTTTTCAAAATAGTCCAGAATTTGAGAATCTTGTACCAGGAAAGTATGCAATTAGTGTTCGATTTATTAACAATACTTCTTGTTTAGCTTCTGGAGCCAATCAAGTAACAATAAATTCAATTCCAGAATCTATTCAGTTTGCAATTACTGGAGATTGTGAAAATAAAAAATACGAATTAACAGCGAATCCTATAAATAATACTAATTTTCCTAATGACGTATTTTTTGAATGGAAAGACAGTAATAGCTCTCCAATTGGTTCTGATTCAAATGTGTTAAATGTATCAGATATACTCGCATCAACTTTAGAAAAAGAGGAATTCCCTTTAGAATATAATTTAACGATTTCATCTTCATCAACAGGGTGTGAAACAACAAATAAAATAACGGTAACCTCAATTTTTTGTGATATTCAAAAAGGAATATCGCCAGATGGAAATGGTTCTAATGACAACTTTGATTTAAGCTTTAGGAAAGTAAAAAAACTAGAAATATTCAATAGATATGGTCTTAAGCTGTATAGTAAAATGAATTACACCAATCAGTGGGAAGGACAAACAGATAATGGAGATATTCTTCCAAGTGCCACTTACTATTATGTGATAGAATTTAATACTAATGAGGCACCATTAACAGGATGGATTTATTTAATAAGAGATAATGACAAGTAAATTTTTAAAGTTTTTATTTCTTTTCCACTAAATAACACACAGAGACATGAACAAAATATTTTTCTTTTTCCTTATATTTTTCACAGCCTTTTTTGATGTAAAAGCGCAACAAGACCCACATTATACACAGTACATGTATAATATGAATGTAATCAATCCCGCTTATGCAGGCTCAAAAGAGAATATTTCTTTAGGACTATTATATAGAAAACAGTGGATTAATATTGATGGTGCTCCGGAGACATTAACTTTTGCAGCACATTCACCTGTTGGTAAAAATGTAGGTTTGGGATTGTCTGTAATTTCAGATAAAATTGGACCAATACAAGAGCAAAATGTATTTGGAGATTTTTCATATACTATAAAATTCAACGAAACACACAAGTTGGCACTCGGATTAAAAGCAGGTGCTGCTTTTCATAATGTAGGACTTCGAGACATACAGTCATCGCTTCCTGATCCATCGGAAGGCGTTTTTGGACAAGACATTAATGATGTTTCACTTAATTTTGGTGCTGGAGCTTTTTATTATTCCGAACAATTTTATTTTGCTTTTTCTGTACCTAATATGATAAAAACAGCACATCTAGACTTCAACGGAAGACAATACGGTTCAGACGTTTCTCATTATTTTGTAACAACAGGATATGTTTTTAATTTAAATGAGAAATTAAAGTTCAAGCCTTCAACCATGTTAAAATCGGCTTTCAATGTCAGACCTTCATTAGATGCTTCTGCCAATTTTTTATTTAATGAAAAATTCGAAATAGGAGCCACCTATAGACTTGAAGATAGTTTTGGAGCCATGGTCAATTTTGCAATAACACCTGAATTAAGAATTGGCTATGCCTATGATCACGTAGTGTCTAATTTAAATCTAGGTACACCATCCTCACATGAATTTATGTTATTGTATGATATTTTTGTATCAAAAAAAGTATCACGTTCCCCTAGATTTTTCTAATAGTAAATATAATAGTTAATGAAAAAAATTAAATTAATATTGTTTTTTATTCTTGTTAGTACATCTTTACTAGCCCAAAATAGAGACACTAAAGTAGCCGATCAATTGTTTGATAGATTCGAATATGTTCAAGCTGTTCAAGAATATTTAACTTTGGTCGAAAAGGAAAGAGCCGATGGTTATGTAAATAAACAACTCGGAGATTGTTACTATAACATGTATAACACTAAAGAAGCTGAAAAGTGGTATGCCCAAGCAATAAAGTCTAATCAAGATGCTGAGACTTATTATCGGTATGCTCAAATGTTGAAATCGAATAGTAAGTATGAACTTGCCAATGTTCAGATGAAAATATTTGCTGCGAAATCTCCAAAAGATCAACGAGCGATAGAATTTAGTAAAAATCCTGATTATCTTCCTAAGTTAATAGACAAAGAAAAACTTTTCGATGTAACTGTATTGGACATCAATTCCGATAAATCAGATTTTGGAGCAGTACTTTATAATGATTTCGTTTTTTTTGCAAGTGCTAGAAACGAAACCGAAAAAAATTACGGTTGGAATGATGAACCATTTCTTGATTTGTACCAAGCTACTTATAACGCTGATGGAACCTATTCAAAACCAACTCCAATTGCAGCATTAAATTCAAAATTTCATGAAGGACCACTAACGATGAGTAAAGATGGGAACACGATTTATTTCTCTAGTGAAAGTTTTAATGAAAAATTATTCGAAAAAGACAAATCTAAAAAATTAAAATACGGACAAGTTGGTTTGTTCAAAGCGGTAAAAGCAAATGGAGAATGGTCAGATATTACACCGCTACCTTTCAACAGTAAAAGTTATTCTACGAGCAATCCCAGTATGAATTCTGATGATAATATGCTCTATTTTTCATCAAATATGCCCGGCTCTATTGGTGGATATGATATTTGGAAAGTAAAAATAAACAATAACGGAAGCTACGGAAAGCCAGAAAATTTAGGTGATAAAATAAATACTCCTGGCGACGAGGGGTTCCCTTTTATTACAAATGACAATATCTTGTATTTTGCTTCAAACGGACTAACGGGTTTTGGGGGATTGGATATTTTTTCTGCTGATTTGAATAAAAACACATTGCCTATCAATGTAGGAAAACCAGTAAATACCGAGAAAGACGATTTTGCTTTTACATTTAATAAAGAAAAAAATAGTGGCTATTTATCAAGTAATCGTTCAGGCGATGACAATATATATGCTTCAGTTCCGGTATGCGAAGCACAAATCGTTACCGTTGTAAAGAATTCGAAAACAGGTGTGCTTTTAGCAAATGCTAGAGTAGTTATTTTAGATGATAAAAATAATGTGATAGAAACAAAAATGTCTAATGATAAAGGTGAAGTAGTCTATGACGTAGAATGTCAAAAAGCATATGCTATTGAAGTGTATAAAGATGGGTTTGTAACCAAATCTTTTCCAGTAGCCAATATTAAGTCAGGAAAAGTAACTATTGATGCATCGATAGATCCAATTGATGTAATAATTACCGATACCGAAATTATCTTGAATCCTATTTATTTTGAATATGATAAAAGCAATATTACCAAACAAGGAGCAGCCGAATTAGACAAATTAGTTTATGTGATGTCACAAAATGACAAGTTGGTTATTTATGCCAAATCGCATACGGATTCTAGGGGAAGCGACAAATACAACTTAGATCTTTCTGAGCGAAGAGCCAAATCTACAGTGCAATATGTCATTTCAAAAGGAATAAGCGCAAACCGAATTAAAGGAAATGGTTTTGGAGAATCACAACCTAAAGTAGACTGTAAAAATAAATGTACCGATGCAGAATATGCTCTAAACAGACGTTCGGAGTTTTTGCTAGTGAAGTAATCCTTTTTTGATGTAGATATAAAAAAAACCTGATACTGTCAGGTTTTTTTGTGACAAAAATTGCATTAGATTCTTGATTCTTAGGTTGTAAAACAGCTTTTACTGTTAGTAGTTGCCTTTTTTAATATGTTGGTACTTCTTTCCAAACTTCATCTTGGATTTTTTTTATTTTTTTCCATTTATGGATTTCCGATTTAGTAATTGAATCTAATTTTTTGCTTTTATAGAAATTTAAGCAATGATTAAATATTCTTTTTCCAACAATATGTTCAGGAACTTTTTCAACTGATTCTAGCGAATCTTTTTTTATTTGAGTAACTTCTTTCTGAATAATTGGTATTAATGTTGGGTCAAAAATTGCGATTCCAATTCCGTCATAGTATGATTTGTCATTTTTTAGAATAAATTTCTTTACGTTTCTATCATTATATCCTTCTAACAAACATTGACAAAAAGCTCTGTCTTTAAAATCGTTTTTCCAATTATTAAAACCCCACAATTTTCTCTCTTCTCGGATTAATTGTTTATGTTGACTACAACTAATCAGCAATATAGAAAGGAGTAAAGTACTTATAACTTTCATATTTTTGTTTTTTAAGTAAGGTTGCTGCTTACTTTTATGAAGGTCTAACAAATTTTAATTTTTATTTTTCCAAATATAAATAAATTTCAACCAATTCATTGTAGTGCAAGCTTAAAGTCAATAGTTCAATTTTTTTTCTGTGATAAAATTTTCAAACTGAAAAAAAAGCACAAGTGCTGTGGCAAAAAATTCATTTTGAAATATTTGCCACAAGTTTAAAACAAGATTAAAGATTGGTTTTAAACAAAAAGTCTGAAAATCATACGGCAACCCATATAGGTAAGGTATTTTTGTATAACAATTTTTCTATTCGATAGTATTTAAAAACATAAGACATAGAAAATCAAACCGATTAACAATTTCATCAAGGATTTAAATATGGTTTTAAATCAATAATTTCTCCAAAATAAGTAGCGCCGCTTTTGGTAAGGTGTTTGCAATCCTGACTAATAAACTTGCATTGATTTGTAAATACTGGGATGGTATTTTTTTTATCAATAATAGAGCCTATAACATCAATGTATTTATTTCCCCACTGTTTTTTTAGGAGTTCATTGCGCTCTAAAATGCCAGTAATCATTTTAGTTCTTTGAGAGCAATAATCAGGATTGTTTTTTCGGTTATAATATATTCCGTTATTGGCGCCAAAATTCTTCAGTCCAACGTTCCATACTTTCGAAGTATCGATTGGATATATTCTAGCAATAGAGTCTAGCCAAGACCTATTGGTTCCATTTTTTTCGGCAAGAAAAATACATTTAGCTTGACGAATTCGTTCCTCAAAATTCTTGCAATAATTGATGTCTTCTACATACGATAGTTCAATTTGATTGCCATATTTAGATTCTAATAAAACATTACCCCAATCTCTTGCAAAACTAGCGCCTATAACTAAAACTTTAGTGGTAGGAGTATTTGTGAATTCGTTATTGAAGTCGTAGATTCTTGCGTTGTATTTTATATGCGGATTTCGTTTAACGTTTATGACATTGCTGTTTTTTTGTGCATTATCTTTAACAATGTCCAATTCGGGAACATCTTTTAAAATCCCAGAAATTGAAAAAATATAAAAAGCTATAGCACTAGAAATAATTAATCCAACCCCTGTTGAAAAAAGTAAAACAGTATTCTTTATTTTTTCTTTGTTTCTAAATGGCTGCTCGATAAAAAAATAGGATAATAAAGATAATACTAAAATAGTTACGCCTATAAATACTGCATTAGTGATACTAATAGTTTCTAAAATGAAATAGCGCGAAAATGCTAGAACTATCTGATGCCACATATAAAGACTAAAACTTATTTTACCAATGCCAATCATCACTTTGTTTTCCAAAATGAATGCGTTCCATTTATTGTATTCGTAGTTAGAAACCAGTATTCCAAAAGAAATTATTACAACTGCAATTAATTTTAAATGGTTTGGGATATGGGTTTCTAAGTACAATAGTACAAGTAGGGCAATAATTAAATATAGTTTATACTTACTATTGATTCCTTTCTCTTTAAATACTATTGCTCCAATGCCTCCAAGTGATAACTCAAAAAACCGGAATGGAATGGTAAAAAACTTTGCAGCTTCATTTGTAGAGATAACAAATAGCAACAAAGAAAATCCAGTTAAAACAACTAGTATTGGCAAAACCCATTTCACTCTTTTTTTATTGCAAATAAGGAAGAGTAGAGGGTAAACGAGATAAAATTGTTCCTCAATACCAAGACTCCAAGTATGCATTAGGGGTTTGTAATCGTTAATGATATTCCAATAATTAACTGTGGTAATTTTTAGTAAAATATTATTTGCAAAGAAATTGGTTGCTATAACTGATTGGCTTAAATTCTCTAAATCATCAGGAAGCATAACAAACAATCCCGTAATTAAAGCCACAAACGTTGTGAATAGCACCAAAGGAATAATTCTTCTTATTCTACGTAAGTAAAACTGGTAAATAGAAAACTTATTTTCGATTGCCTCAACATATATAATTTTTGTAATAAGATAGCCGCTAATAACAAAAAAGACATCAACTCCTAAATATCCGTTGGGGAGATATCCCATGTGAAATAATATAACGGCCAAAACGGCAATAGCTCTAAGTACATCAATATCATTTCTATAAATAGGGAATACTTTATTATCCATCTTTGGGAAATTTAATTAAAATACTAATATATAAAAAATCCCGTCTTATTTAAAACAAGACGGGATTTCATTTGTAAAGTTATAATGTTACGCCAGCATGGTAACTGGGTTTTCAATATATTGTTTCAGCGTTTGTAAAAACTGTGCTCCAGTTGCACCGTCAATCGTACGGTGGTCACATGCCAATGAGAGCATCATGGTATTTCCTACTACAATTTGTCCGTTTTTAACCACGGGTTTCTCAACAATCGCTCCTACAGATAGTATGGCAGAATTCGGTTGGTTGATAATAGAGTTAAATTCAGTAATGCCAAACATTCCAAGATTCGAAATTGTAAACGTACTGCCTTCCATTTCGCTAGGTAATAGTTTTTTGTTTTTCGCTCTTCCTGCAAGATCTCTCACACTAGCACCTATTTGAGATAAACTCATTCCGTCTGTAAATGGTAATACAGGAACCACTAGTCCATCTTCTACTGCAACTGCCACACCAATATTTACGTGATGGTTAATGATGATAACATCTTCTTTCCATTGCGAATTGATTTTTGGATGTTTTTTTAATGCAATAGCGCATGCTTTTATTACCATATCATTAAACGAAACTTTGGTATCAGGAACACTATTAATGGTAGCTCGTGATTTCATTGCCTCATCCATAGTTACCTCTATCACTAGGTTGTAGTGAGGAGCTGTAAATAAAGATTCTGCTAAACGCTTAGCAATAATTTTTCGCATTTGCGAATTCTTGATTTCTTCTGTAAACACTTCACCAGATGGAACATAAGGTTTTGCAACAGGAGCTTCTGCTTTTTGTGCTGGTGCTGCGCTAGAAGCTTGTGGAGCACTAGCTAAAGTTGGTACAAAATTCTCGATATCGCTTTTTACGATACGTCCGTTTTCACCTGAACCTTTTACAAGAGCTATATTTATGCCTTTTTGTTCAGCAATTTTTTTCGCTAATGGCGATATAAATATTCTTCTTCCATCAGAAACGACTTGTATAGCTTCTTCGGCTTTTTCAGTAACTGCTGCTGGAGTTTCAGTTTTAACTTCGGCTGTATTTTCAGCAGGAGCTGCGACAGCTGGACTTGCGCCACCAGTATAATTTTGTGCAATTCCAGAAACATCGGTTCCGGCTGGTCCTATAATAGCTAATAAACTATCTACAGGTGCAGTTTGTCCTTCTTGAACACCAACAAATAATAAAGTTCCAGAATGAAACGATTCAAATTCCATCGTTGCTTTGTCGGTTTCAATTTCAGCTAAAATGTCTCCTTCGGCAACCGCATCACCTACTTTTTTTAACCAAGTGGCTACCGTTCCGTCGGTCATGGTATCGCTCAGTCTTGGCATAGTCACTACAACAACTCCTTTTGGAATTTCTGCAGTTGCAGCCGTTGGACTTGCAATTGTTTGTTCTTCTTTTGCTTCTTCTTTTGTATCAGCTACTATTTCAGTTGCTGATGCAGTTGTTGGTCTACCTAAATGAAGTAAAGGTGTTATGTCTTCTCCTTCGGCTCCTATAATTGCTAAAAGAGAATCAACAGGTGCTGTTTCTCCTTCCTGAAGCCCAATATGTAAAAGCGTTCCAGAATTGAACGATTCAAATTCCATAGTTGCTTTATCGGTTTCAATTTCTGCTAAGATGTCTCCTTCGTTAATTTTATCGCCCACTTTCTTAAGCCATTTTGCTACAACACCTTCGGTCATAGTATCACTTAAGCGTGGCATGGTGATAATTTTTGCCATAATTTAATTATAGTTTGTGTGGTAAAAATGGATAATTTTTTTCTTCGTATACTACATCATACAATTGTTGTATTTCAGGAAATGGAGATTCTTCGGCAAAGGTTACACATTCTTCTACCAAATCTTTTACCCTTTGATCAATAATTTCAATTTCAGCTTCTGTAGCATATTTCTGATCTTTAATTACATCCAAAACTTGTGTAATAGGATCAATTTTTTTGTATTCTTCTACTTCGTCTTTAGAACGGTATAGTTGTGCATCAGACATAGAGTGTCCTCTGTAACGATACGTTTTCATTTCTAAAAAAGTTGGTCCATCACCACGACGTGCTCTTTCCATAGCTTCGTGCATGGCTTCTGCAACTTTTACTGGATTCATTCCGTCTACAGGTCCGCAAGGCATTTCATATCCTAAACCTAGTTTCCAAATATCAGTATGATTGGCAGTTCTTTCTACAGATGTTCCCATAGCATATCCATTATTTTCAACAATGAATACTACAGGAAGTTTCCATAACATTGCCATATTGAAAGCTTCGTGAAGTGAACCTTGACGTGCTGCGCCATCACCAAAATAGGTAAGGGTTACACCGCCAGTTTCAAAATATTTATCGGCAAAAGCCATTCCGGCACCTACTGGTATTTGAGCACCAACAATTCCGTGACCTCCATAAAACCCATGCTCTTTAGAAAAAATATGCATGGAACCGCCCATTCCTTTTGATGTTCCTGTTACTTTTCCCATCAATTCTGCCATTACTTTTCTAGGATCAACACCCATTCCAATAGGTTGAACGTGGTTTCTGTATGCAGTAATCATTTTGTCTTTCCCGCCTAATTCCATGACGTGCAAGGCGCCTGCTAAAACGGCTTCTTGACCATTATATAAGTGAAGAAATCCTCTTACTTTTTGTTGAATGTAAAGTGCAGCTAGTTTGTCTTCAAACTTTCTCCAAAGCAGCATGTCTTCGTACCACTTTAAATAAACTTCTTTTGTAACTTCTTTCATTTGGCTAATTTTCTTTGCTAAACAGTTTTTGTAATAGTAAATTTAAAGTTGTTCGATTATAAAAATACAGTTATTTTCTTTAACCTAAATTGTACTCCAATTTGCGAAGAGCAAAAATAGTACTTTCCGAGTTAGAACTAAAATTTAAATCGTAGTTTTTAGCTTTTTTACAAGAAGTTTTTATCAAACATGAAAGGGAGTAGATTTTTTAAGGAATCTGATTTATAAATCACGCCAATTTCGCCCATAAAATAAATTTCAATGGGTTGCTCTTGTTTGAATTCGTATTCTGAAATGGTTTGTCTGCATCCTCCGCAGGGTGGAATTGGAGTAGAAGTAGTATTCGTATCAGAAGCTGCAGTAATTGCCATTTTTAAAATTTTTGCATCAGGGTAAATGGCACCTGCTTGAAAAATAGCTACTCGTTCTGCACAAAGTCCTGAAGGATAGGCAGCATTTTCTTGATTAGATCCTAAAACTATTTTTCCGTTATCCAATAAAATAGCGGCTCCAACTCTGAATTTTGAATACGGTGCATACGCTTTTTTTCGTATGGCTATGGCTTGATCCATTAAATCTTGTATGTCTGAAGGTAATTCGTTAAGCGAATCATAACTTGAAAATTTCGTTGTAATACTAATTTCTTTCATGTATAAGAATATATTATTTTTTATTAGAATTTTCGGAATGCCAAATTAAACAAATTTTTCTTCTAATTTTTGTTTTTATTACTAGATTACGTGTTTTTAACATAAAAAAAATCCAAATTACGATAATTCGAAATTTGGATTTTTATAATTTTATATTAAAAATGCTATTTAGTACTCATCATATTTGTCGCCAAATGCAAAACTAAGAGAAAAACGTAATGTGTTCTCTAAAGGATTTCTAACTCTAGAAGCAGAAAACAAATAAGAAACGTCAATTTTTATTACGTTATAAGTAAAACCAGTTCCAAGCGAAAAAAATCGTCGTGCGCCTTTTAGCGGACTTTCATTAAAATACCCCAAACGAAACGCAAAAGAATCTTGATACATATATTCAGCACCTACTGAATAGGTAAATTCTTTTAATTCTTCACTCAAACCATCTGGAGCATCTCCAAAAGATTTAAAGATACCTTCTGTCCAGCCTGTATTATTGTATTCAAATAGATTTCGTGAGTTAGCAAGTCTAGCCACTTCCTCTTCAGCAGGATCTATTTCTCCACTTTCGTTTGTGTCAATTGGTGTTATTCTACCAGGAGGAGTAGGTACCAATAACTTATTAAATTCCAGATTTAATCCCACTTTGTTGTAGTCGTCTAAAATAAAATCAAATCCCCCACCTATTTTCATGTTTGACGGTAAAAAGTTTGAACCGAAAGTAGAATCTTGAGTTTGGTCGTAGTTGATTTTTGGGCCCATATTTTGAAAATTGAAACCAAATCGCCATCTTCCATCAAAATCAGTAAAAGCAGTTTGTTCAGATTGATAAAATCCGGAAACATCAACGGCAAATGTATTTGCACCAATAGAACTTTGTCCTTCAGAGGGTATTGCTAAGTTTGACCGAATAAAACGCCCGCCAACCGACATCGAGAAACGTTCGCTAAGTTTTAATGCATAAGATAAATCTATCGCAAATTCTGATGGTTTTACTATGTTAGGAACTTCGCCTTCTTCTCCAGTTTGTCTAAGTTCAATTTCTCCTAAACTAAAAAATCGAATGCTCGATGCAAAAGCACTTTGTTCATTAATTTTATTAAAATAGGTAAGTTGGCTTAATGATATATCATTTACCAACTCTACTAAGTAAGGCGTATAACTTACCGAAAATCCTTGTTTGTCTAATGAAAAAGCATATTTTGCAGGATTCCATTGTTGGGAATACACATCGGCAGAAGTGGCAACTCCATTGTCAGCCATACCTGCTGCGCGCGCATCACCAGCAACTAATAAAAAAGGAACTCCAGTAGTGATTACTCTTTCCTGTGCTTTTGAAAATGGGATTATCAATAAACAGATTAGAACTGTTGCAATTTTTTTCATTCTTAATTTTTAAAAAGTTTACAAATATAGTATTAAATTAAAGTATGACAAGTTTTTCAAATTTTTCTGTTTTAGAATTTGTCAGTGTTGATTTTACCGTTAGTTTATAGACATAAGTACCTTTCCCGATTTTATCGCCAAAGTCATCTTTACCATCCCATGTAATTTCTCTTGAAAGAAACCCGTCACTAGTTATTGTTTGATTTTTTGTCCATACTATTTTTCCAGTAATGGTCATAATTTGTACCTGAACTTCCAATGGTTCGAAAGGGCGGTTGTGAGTAAACCAAAATTGGGTATAATTTACAAACGGGTTGGGATAATTTAAAACATTTGTTAGCGTAATGGATTCATCTCCAACAACAATAAACTGAATTTCTGAAGTTACAGGATTGTTATAAACATCCCAGGCCTTAAAAGTTATAGTATGCAAACCTTTAGCCAGATTTCTAAAAGGAAATTTCAGCTTCCCTTTCTTGTAATCGTCTAATTCAGTTTCGTAATAATCGTTCAGTTTAATTGGGTTATTTTCATCTCCATCTAAAATGGCAATAATATCGTGACCTATACCACTAGCTGTATTTATACCGTTTTCATCTTCAAGAAAAGCTAAAAATAGTGGAGATTCATTGGTAATTCCTCCAGATATAAAAGTTTGATCATTCATAAACAACCTAACGGTAGGGTTTGTCTTGTCAGCGACTGCATTTTGATTTACACCACCAATTCTAATAGAAGTATCAAAACCAGTTTTGTCTAATAGTATTTCGTCTCTTTTTCCGTAAAAACTTATTCTGCCGTTATTTACTGGAATCGATATGTCTCTTGGTACTACAAAACCAAACTCGAATTGACCGTTTGTAATCGTAGCATTTCCTCTAAAAATAGTTTCTCCTAATGTATTAAAATTTATCGCAGGGCTATTATTGTCATTATCAAGAGTTGTTCTAATGATGTTTTTATCAAAAATCTGCACTGATAATTCTCCATTGTAACTTGACAATGGATTGTTGTTTTCATCTGTAACCTCTCCAGCAAGTTTTACAAAGGCTAATGATTTAAAATCATCAACGGGTCCTGAAATTGGCAAGTCATTTACCTTAGTAAGATTTATTTTAGGCTGGGGAATATCTAGTTTTAATGCTGGATCTCCTAGATAAAAAACTACGTCTGTTCTTGGTCCAAAATTATTTTTAGCCAATCTAAGTGACTCTGCTATCGAAGTATATTCATTTGAACCATAAGAAAAGAGGTAACGTGCCAAAACATCATTAAAGTTTTCTCCTGTGGTTTGTCCAATTTCACGAATTGTGGTAATCATTGATATGGCACCGCCTTTAGGGTTCCAATAGGTATATTCTCCAGCTGTTGGTCTAAAAGGATTGTCAAATCTCGAAAAATCGCAGGTTATGGTTATAAATAATGGATATTTATAGCGGTTGCTTAAATTTTGGCCGTCCGATTTTTCCCAAATTCGTTCTTGTGAAAGGCCGTCTTCACCACCATGTCCGAGATAATTAAAAACCAATGCCCCTTTTTCAAAAGCATTAAATAGTTCCTGACGTGCTTTAGGATACCTAGATCCGCCAGCTGACGTTTCTTGAACATATGAGTCTAACAATATTTTATTTAGATTAAAAAACGGCTTTTCTGAGACAATTTTGTCAGCCATATTATTAATTCTTGATTGTAAACTTTTATCACTCGTTTTATCTGAATCATCAGATACAACTACTAAATTATTTCTCCAATTTCCATACGATTTAATGTCATGGTATTCAATAACTTTATTCACTAACTCATCGGCTTGTAAAGTAGTATTTGCAATCATTCGCCCTACCGCAATATCTAAACCGCCTTCTGAAATATCTATGTTGCCTTCATTTTCATCCATCATCCCAAAAAAATCATCAGATGCAAATGATGATTCTCCTGTTGTAAAGCTACTTAGCGCATGATATATAGGCACAATGTTACCGTTTATAGAAACACGATTCTTAAAATCATAGGATGCGTCGCCAAAAAGATTTAGATATTGTATTCTTTTTTCAGGGGAAGAAGCATTAAAATAAACATATTTAATAAAATTTCTAATCGCACCAATGTCTTGTTTTCCTGAGGAAAATTCGGGATAAATGGTTTCTAAATTAACTACTTTAACATTTAAATTGGAATATTTTCTATGGAAATTAGCTAGTTTTTCTACCTGATTTGTTAAAAATCTTGGGCAAATTATAATATAATCAATATCTTGAAATTTACCTTGAGCATCATTAAATATAGTTCCTTTTAAATTTTGATTCGCAACAGCAGTTTGTGAGTCCTTTAATGGAGTATATAAATCATTTAAATCTACTGCCAAGTATTTTCTGGTTTCCCCAAGATTAGCTTTAAAAGTAAATAAAGTCTGATTAGAATTTTCAATTTTTGTTACATTATAAATATCGGTAATATCCCAAACTTGTTGAATGGTAGAAGCATCAGCTATTTGATACTCTCCTATTCCAAGAGCCGAACTGGCTAAATCGTATTGAAAATGAAACTGTTTCCCATAGCCTTTCAAGTTTCGATTTGATTTTAAAAAAATGTAATCAAGATAGCCTTTAGAATCTGGCACACCTTTGTTATCATATTTTAATGAAATAGTAATTTTTTCTGAAGCAGATATTGTTGTATTTATATCTGATAAATCAGCTTCAGCAGACCCTCCAATTTGAGAGAAAGAAATAGTTCCAGCAATTTGATTGTTCGCTTTTACTTCGAAAGAGGTGCTTGATGGAGATATCGCCGCGCCAATTACTGACATTCTAACAGGTGATGTTGTTACTATATTTGGAATATTGAACTCGAAATCTTGTTCGTTGTCTATACTAAATTGTTCTCCTAACCATCTTCTCCCAAGTCTAACTATATTTACCTTATCAGTTTCATAATATTGGTAATCATCAAAAGTATTTATAACAAGGTCCCTGTTTTCGGTGGGTTGAATTGTATTAGGAACTCTTTTCCCGTCCAATCCTTGCGTATTTATGTAATAATAGGATTTGTTATCATATAAATTGTTTGTAGTTTGGCTTTCATTATTCCATTTATCAACTCCTTCTGCATAAAATAAAATATAATCGTTGTCGTTGAAAACACCATCGCTTTCTCCTACGACTTGTATAGCATTTTCTATTAAATCATCAGGATAATAATCACTATTTTTAAGCGGTATCATTCGACCGCCATTTCCATAAATTTTAATTTTTTTTGGATCAATACCTTCAGTGCTTATACCAATTTGTTTTAAAAAACTTTTGTTGATATAATAAGCACCTGATTTTATAACATAAAAACGATGCCATACTCCAGTTGAAAGTACTGAGTTTGATACGCCATTAAAATTAGTTCTTATATTATTTTTTATTCTAGAATTAGAATTAGCTGTTTTTGTGCCATAAGTAAATGACTTGACTTTTTTAAACCCATTTGCGTCTTTAATAATAGGCGAAAGTGTCAGTATTGCAAAATAGTTATTTCTAGCTTTGAGGTTTTTGATTGAGGCATTAATGCTATTGGGGATTACTTTAAGGTTCAAATCACCTAATTCAACATCCGAAATACTTTCATAAACTACATTTGTAATTTGAAGATTGTTTTCATCAATTTCAGAGGGTTGATTGAGTTTAATCTTAAAAAAAAGTTGTTTTTTAAAACTGTCAAATTCAAAATTATCAGGATTGAATTGTGGAATATTTAACTCATAACTGCCAAAAGAAACTTTAGTTTTTTCGGTCCAATTAATAGTCATGTCTCCATTTTGTTGACTTGAGCAAACAAAAGAGTATAAAATAAGTGAAAGGGATATTATTTTTCTCATCATGATGAATAACGCTAGAAAAGCTAAAATATTACGAAGTGTAAAAATAATTTATTTAATATGAATTTTGTAATATTTGTTTTATTTTTGCGTTGTATGAGAAAGTAAATTTTTAACTCGATACATTTTTATTATTATTTCACAATAAGATGTTGCAATTTAATTTGAAATTCATATATTGCGCCTCGAAATTTATTACCTACGAAAAGTATGAAAGTAAACAAAATTATGACTGTTAAATTATTACTATCTCTAGTAATTGTTTTAGGTTTCGCTACTAGTTGTAGTAAGAAATCCAGTACGAAGAACGCTTCAACCGCTACTGGTTGGAAAATTAACGACAAAAAAGGAGGTTTCCAATTTGCTTCTAATTTTAAAAAGCAAGCAACCGGACCTGGATTGGTTATGGTAGAAGGGGGAACTTTTACAATGGGTAAAGTACAAGACGATGTAATGCATGATTGGAATAATTCTCCAAATCAACAACACGTTCAATCATTTTATATGGATGAAACAGAAGTTACAAACGTTATGTACATGGAATATCTTGATTGGTTAAAGAGAGTTTTTCCGCCTGAACAAGAAAATTATAAAAACATATATGAGGGAGCTTCTCCCGATACTCTAGTTTGGAGAAACCGATTGGGTTATAACGAAACTATGACTAATAATTATTTAAGACATCCTGCCTATGCAAATTACCCAGTAGTTGGAGTAAATTGGATTCAAGCAGTTGAGTTTAGTAAATGGAGAACAGATCGTGTAAACGAAAGTACTCTTGAAACACAAGGCTATTTAAAAAAAGACGCAAAAGTTCTTGATGTGAAAGCTGAAGCTGTTTTTAGTACAGAAACTTATTTGAATGCTCCTACCAAAGCTTTTGGAGGAGATGAGAAAATTGTATTAAAAGGACCAAGAAATTCAAAATCTAAACCTGTTAAAACTAAAGGTACCAAGGATAATCCTTCAACTGAAACTGCTGCGAAAAATGTTTATGCACAAAGATCATCAGGACTTATTCTTCCTGAGTATAGATTGCCAACAGAGGCTGAGTGGGAATATGCTGCTGCTGCCGATGTAGGACAGAGAGAATATAACATCTATAAAGGCCAAAAGAAATACCCTTGGTCTGGAAGTTATACAAGATCAGGCAAAAGACAAGTAAGAGGTGACCAATTGGCAAACTTTAAACAAGGAAAAGGAGATTACGGCGGAATTGCTGGATGGTCTGACGATGGAGCAGATATTACAAATACTGTAAAGTCATATCCTCCTAATGATTTTGGGTTGTATGATATGGCTGGAAACGTAGCAGAATGGGTTGCCGATGTTTATAGACCGATAGTTGATGATGAAGCTAGTGATTTCAATTATTTTAGAGGTAATGTTTACACCAAAAATAAAATCGGAGACGACGGTAAAGTAGAATTAGTAACAGGTGAAAGTCAAAAATTTGATACTTTGTCAAACGGTAGAATCATGGCAAGAAATTTCCCTGGTCAAATAGCTCAAGTACCTGTAGATGAAAAGGAAACTTATTTGAGACAAAACTTTGACAAAAGTGATGAAAGAAACTATAGAGATGGGGATAAACAATCTACTAGATACTTTGATTTTGGTTCGTCTGAAGAAGAAGATGCTAAATCTAAGGATAAACATAAAATGTACGATTCTCCTCAGCATAATGTAACTGTTGATAGTTTAGGTAAAATGATTAGAAAATATGATAAATCTAACAAGAGAACTACACTTATAAACGATGATGTTAGAGTATACAAAGGAGGTTCTTGGAGAGATAGAGCATATTGGTTAGATCCAGCTCAAAGAAGATATTTTCCTCAAGATATGGCAACTGACTACATTGGTTTTAGATGCGCAATGTCTAGAGTTGGTCCTAAGGCTGATAAAAAGAAACGAGCAAGAAATTAATTGCTAACATATAAATAGTATAAAAGCCCTTTCATTAGGGCTTTTATTTTTTTAAAATTATTTTGATGAATATTGAATCCATTCATAATCTATTCTTGAAATGCAGTTCCATTTCAATAGATACAAGAAAGATTACACCTAATTCTCTTTTTGTAGCCATAAAAGGAGATCGATTTGATGCTAACACTTTTGCAAAAGAAGCTTTAGAAAAAAATGCCGCTTATGTGATAATCGACAATCCGAATTTTTATATAAATGAAAGAACAATATTAGTTGAAGATAGTTTAACGACTTTGCAAGAACTAGCTAAATTTCATCGTAATTATTTAAAACTTCCTATAATGGCCTTAACAGGAAGTAATGGTAAAACAACAACCAAAGAATTGATTAATTGTGTTCTCTCTAAAAAATACAATACCAAAGCAACCATTGGAAATTTAAATAATCATATCGGAGTTCCTTTAACATTACTTTCATTTGATAGTAAAACAGAAATTGGAATTGTTGAAATGGGAGCCAATCATCAAAAAGAGATTGCCTTTTTATGTGAAATTGCTCAGCCTGATTTTGGTTACATCACTAATTTTGGAAAAGCACATTTAGAAGGTTTTGGTGGAATAGAAGGAGTCATTAAAGGAAAAAGTGAAATGTATTCATACCTTTTACAGCATAATAAAACCGTTTTTATAAATCTAGATGATTCAATTCAGGTTGACAAAACAAAAAATTTGAAAACCTTTTCTTTTGGATTTAATAAAGCAGAAGCCGATGTCACTATTTTAGATATAAAGGCTAATCCATTTGTAGTAATCACTTTTTCAAATATAAGTATTCAAACGCACCTTATAGGTTTATATAATGCCAATAATATTAATGCTGCAATTACTATTGGAAAATATTTTAATGTCCCCGAAAATCTTATCAAATCAGCAATTGAGAGTTATATTCCAGAAAATAATAGATCTCAATTGATTTATAAAAATACAAATGAGATAATTCTAGATGCTTATAATGCAAATCCAAGTAGTATGGCTGTTGCAATTTCTAACTTTATTCAGTTGGAAAGAGAAAACAAGATTGTGATTTTAGGTGATATGTTTGAACTTGGTACTGAAAGTAGTCTTGAACACAAGGCCGTAGTGAACTCTCTTTTAAATGAAATTCAAATAACTTGTTATTTCATTGGTAAGGACTTTTATTCTCTTAAAATTGAGAAAAGCAATTTTCATTTTTATGATACTTTTGATTCTTTTTCAAATGATTTTAAACACATTAATTTACAGGATACTATAATTCTGATAAAGGGTTCTAGAGGAATGGCTTTAGAAAGAGTTTTAGAATTGATATAAAAAAAAACTCCATAATTTCTTAAGGAGTTTTCTGCGGGTGATGAGGGGTTATAACCCCGACCAATTCTGAAAAAATCAATAATTTGAATATCAAATATTTGAAACATTTTCAAGCTCAAAATCTTTAATTTTTCTCTTATGAATCCTCATTTATCATTTCTAACAAATCGAGATTAACAAAATTATTATTAAATTTTTCCTTAATTTCAATCCATAAATCTGTACTCACTAAAACTCTATTGTTAGGTAAATTTGTTGTTTTTTTAATGCTGTTTTAAATTGTTTTAATCCAAATCATCATAAAACAGACTGACTGCTTTTATTATATCATTTAATCTTTGAAAACACCGTAAAAGGTATTTTTGTAAAATTCATATCTAGTAATTGATTTTACCAAATTCCCTTCCAAGTCA
>NZ_JBHTIZ010000003.1:0-4797 GCF_042677265.1 Flavobacterium myungsuense
AAAAAGAGAGTAAGAGAATCGAGTCCCGATTATTCGGGATAGAATAAAGCTAGAGAATTCGTCTAAAATAAATGCTAAAGTAATTTAGCGACAATATACGATGAAGAGTTTGATCCTGGCTCAGGATGAACGCTAGCGGCAGGCTTAACACATGCAAGTCGAGGGGTATAGTAGCAATACTAGAGACCGGCGCACGGGTGCGTAACGCGTATGCAATCTACCTTTTGCAGAGGGATAGCCCAGAGAAATTTGGATTAATACCTCATAGTATAGTGATACCGCATGGTACTACTATTAAAGTCACAACGGCAAAAGATGAGCATGCGTCCCATTAGCTAGTTGGTAAGGTAACGGCTTACCAAGGCCACGATGGGTAGGGGTCCTGAGAGGGAGATCCCCCACACTGGTACTGAGACACGGACCAGACTCCTACGGGAGGCAGCAGTGAGGAATATTGGACAATGGGCGCAAGCCTGATCCAGCCATGCCGCGTGCAGGATGACGGTCCTATGGATTGTAAACTGCTTTTATACGAGAAGAAACATCCCGACGTGTCGGGACTTGACGGTATCGTAAGAATAAGGATCGGCTAACTCCGTGCCAGCAGCCGCGGTAATACGGAGGATCCAAGCGTTATCCGGAATCATTGGGTTTAAAGGGTCCGTAGGCGGTCTTATAAGTCAGTGGTGAAATCTCCCCGCTCAACGGGGAAACGGCCATTGATACTGTAGGACTTGAATTATTAGGAAGTAACTAGAATATGTAGTGTAGCGGTGAAATGCTTAGAGATTACATGGAATACCAATTGCGAAGGCAGGTTACTACTAATGGATTGACGCTGATGGACGAAAGCGTGGGTAGCGAACAGGATTAGATACCCTGGTAGTCCACGCCGTAAACGATGGATACTAGCTGTTGGGAGTAATCTCAGTGGCTAAGCGAAAGTGATAAGTATCCCACCTGGGGAGTACGTTCGCAAGAATGAAACTCAAAGGAATTGACGGGGGCCCGCACAAGCGGTGGAGCATGTGGTTTAATTCGATGATACGCGAGGAACCTTACCAAGGCTTAAATGTAGATTGACCGTTTTGGAAACAGAACTTTCGCAAGACAATTTACAAGGTGCTGCATGGTTGTCGTCAGCTCGTGCCGTGAGGTGTCAGGTTAAGTCCTATAACGAGCGCAACCCCTGTTGTTAGTTGCCAGCGAGTCAAGTCGGGAACTCTAACAAGACTGCCAGTGCAAACTGTGAGGAAGGTGGGGATGACGTCAAATCATCACGGCCCTTACGCCTTGGGCTACACACGTGCTACAATGGACGGTACAGAGAGCAGCCACTACGTGAGTAGGAGCGAATCTATAAAACCGTTCTCAGTTCGGATCGGAGTCTGCAACTCGACTCCGTGAAGCTGGAATCGCTAGTAATCGGATATCAGCCATGATCCGGTGAATACGTTCCCGGGCCTTGTACACACCGCCCGTCAAGCCATGGAAGCTGGGGGTGCCTGAAGTCGGTGACCGCAAGGAGCTGCCTAGGGTAAAACTGGTAACTAGGGCTAAGTCGTAACAAGGTAGCCGTACCGGAAGGTGCGGCTGGAACACCTCCTTTCTAGAGAAAGACGCAATTTAACTAGTTCCAAAGAATAAGATTTAATTACTCTCGCTGTTAGTTCAAATAATACAAATTAAGTAATAAACAGAGTCTCGTAGCTCAGCTGGTTAGAGTACAACACTGATAATGTTGGGGTCCCCAGTTCGAGTCTGGGCGGGACTACTATTTAAAGCTTAAGGAAATTCTAGAAGTTGTCAATTCACCAACTCATTTGGATGTAAAGTAAAGTTACTGACACGAGTACGTTAGTACGAACTGTCGCAGCAAAACTGAAAACTGAACACTGCCAACTGAAGAAACTGGGGGATTAGCTCAGCTGGCTAGAGCGCCTGCCTTGCACGCAGGAGGTCAACGGTTCGACTCCGTTATTCTCCACTATCTGAANAAAAGCTTAAAAAAAGAAGAAATTCTAGAGTTGAGAAATTATGGGTATTCATTCATAATTCATAATTCACAATTCATAATTAGATTGGGGGATTAGCTCAGCTGGCTAGAGCGCCTGCCTTGCACGCAGGAGGTCAACGGTTCGACTCCGTTATTCTCCACTATCTGAAGAAGATTGAATACAGAAAAAAGAATATAGACTGAGTCTATTCTCTATTTTCTTTGTTCTTTTAGTCTAAAGAAAAGTTCATTGACATATTGAGATAAGAAATAATAAAAAGTAGAAAGAACATGATAGTATCAAGTGGCTATTATCAAGTATGAAGACTTTAGTCATAGTACTTAATACTTAAAACTTAATACTACGTAAGTACAATAAGCAAAATAAGGGCGTATGGGGGATGCCTAGGCTCTCAGAGGCGAAGAAGGGCGTGATAAGCTGCGAAAAGCTACGGGGATTGGCACACACGAATTAATCCGTAGATACCCGAATGGGGCAACCCACTATGTTGAAGACATAGTACACCGATAGGTGGGCAAACCCGCTGAACTGAAACATCTAAGTAGGCGGAGGAGAAGAAAACAAAAGTGATTCCGTAAGTAGTGGCGAGCGAACGCGGATTAGCCCAAACCAATGTTGTTACGGCAATGTTGGGGTTGTAGGACCACGACATTTTATGCACAAGGAATTAGAATCTACTGGAAAGTAGGACCAAAGAGGGTGATAGTCCCGTATAGGTAACGAGTGTAATAAATAGTGGTATCCTGAGTAGGGCGGGGCACGTGAAACCCTGTCTGAATTTGGCGGGACCATCCGCTAAGGCTAAATACTCCTGAGAGACCGATAGTGAACCAGTACCGTGAGGGAAAGGTGAAAAGAACCGTGAATAACGGAGTGAAATAGATCCTGAAACCATACGCTTACAAGCGGTCGGAGCCCTGAAATGGGGTGACGGCGTGCCTTTTGCATAATGAGCCTACGAGTTAACGTTGCTGGCAAGGATAAGTGCTTAAGGCATGGATCCGTAGCGAAAGCGAGTCTGAATAGGGCGCTTTAGTCAGTAGTGTTAGACGCGAAACCGTGTGATCTACCCATGGGCAGGATGAAGCGCTGGTAACACAGTGTGGAGGTCCGAACCGGTTGACGTTGAAAAGTCTTCGGATGACCTGTGGGTAGGGGTGAAAGGCCAATCAAACTCGGAAATAGCTCGTACTCCCCGAAATGCATTTAGGTGCAGCGCACGGCGCAAAGTTATATAGAGGTAGAGCTACTGATTGGATGCGGGGGCTTCACCGCCTACCAATTCCTGACAAACTCCGAATGCTATATAATNAGATATAAGTTATATAGAGGTAGAGCTACTGATTGGATGCGGGGGCTTCACCGCCTACCAATTCCTGACAAACTCCGAATGCTATATAATGTTTCCTTGCAGTGAGGGCTTGGGTGCTAAGGTCCAAGTCCGAGAGGGAAAGAACCCAGACCATCAGCTAAGGTCCCCAAATATATGTTAAGTTGAAAGAACGAGGTTTGTCTGCCCAGACAGCTAGGATGTTGGCTTGGAAGCAGCCATTCATTTAAAGAGTGCGTAACAGCTCACTAGTCGAGCGGACGAGCATGGATAATAATCGGGCATAAACATATTACCGAAGCTATGGATTTTGTAGTAATACAAAGTGGTAGGGGAGCATTCTCACAGGGTTGAAGGTGTATCGTAAGGTATGCTGGACTGGTGAGAAAAGAAAATGTAGGCATAAGTAACGATAATGCGGGCGAGAAACCCGCACACCGAAAGACTAAGGTTTCCACAGCTATGCTAATCAGCTGTGGGTTAGTCGGGACCTAAGGCGAACCCGAAAGGGACAGTCGATGGCCAACGGGTTAATATTCCCGTACTACTGATAACTGTGATGGGGTGACGGAGTGATGAAAGTACCGCGAACTGACGGAATAGTTCGTTAAAGCACCTAGCTATAGGACCTGTAGGCAAATCCGCAGGNAATCAGCTGTGGGTTAGTCGGGACCTAAGGCGAACCCGAAAGGGACAGTCGATGGCCAACGGGTTAATATTCCCGTACTACTGATAACTGTGATGGGGTGACGGAGTGATGAAAGTACCGCGAACTGACGGAATAGTTCGTTAAAGCACCTAGCTATAGGACCTGTAGGCAAATCCGCAGGTTTTGGTGAAATGCGATAGTACTCAGCGGCTTCGGCCAACGAGATAGTGTACCTAAGGGCTTCCAAGAAAAACCTCTAAACTTCAGGTTATTAGTACCCGTACCGTAAACCGACACAGGTAGTCGAGGAGAGAATCCTAAGGTGCTCGAGAGATTCATGGCTAAGGAATTAGGCAAAATAGACCCGTAACTTCGGGAGAAGGGTCGCCCCGAGTAATCGGGGCCGCAGTGAAGAGGTCCAGGCGACTGTTTATCAAAAACACAGGGCTCTGCAAAATCGTAAGATGAAGTATAGGGCCTGACACCTGCCCGGTGCTGGAAGGTTAAGAGGAGATGTTATGGGTAACCAGAAGCATTGAATTGAAGCCCCAGTAAACGGCGGCCGTAACTATAACGGTCCTAAGGTAGCGAAATTCCTTGTCGGGTAAGTTCCGACCTGCACGAATGGTGTAACGATCTGGACACTGTCTCAGCCATGAGCTCGGTGAAATTGTAGTAACGGTGAAGATGCCGTTTACCCGCAGTGGGACGAAAAGACCCTGTGCACCTTTACTATAGCTTAGTATTGACCTTGGATAAATGATGTGTAGGATAGGTTGGAGACTGTGAAGTGGCGTCGC
>NZ_JBHTIZ010000004.1:0-67393 GCF_042677265.1 Flavobacterium myungsuense
ATAGCACTCTTACAACTGGTTGTCAAATTTGTTATTGTAACGGTATAGGTTCCTGCAATTGTTGTCGGAAATGAGGCAACATTTCCTGGATTAGTGACTCCCGCTGGTACTTCCCATTCATAAGTATAGGTTCCTGCTATTGCTGGTGTAGCCGTTAGTGTTGCTGTCTCTCCCGGACATATCGACGGACTGTTTAAACTTACTGTTGGTAATGGCAAAACTGTTATTGTAACACTTCCAGTCTGATTTTGACTACAACTTGGTGTGCCACTAGTAGCTACGCTAACTAATTCGAAGGTGTCATTTTGAGTAGTATTCAACCATGCTTCTCCGTCTGGGTCTAGAACAATAGTGTTAATCACACCGTTCACCGTATATGTTACTGTTGCTAATGGAGTTCCTTCAAAATCTATTCTAGAGGGCGTTCCTGAACAAACTGTTGGCCTTTTAGTTGAAATAGAAACTGTTGGTAATGGCAAAACAGAAATAGTTACTTTTGAAGTGGATTTCGCACACTTTGTAGAAGTAGAAACCTCATAATTAAAATTATAATCTCCAGGCAATAGGGAAGAAATATTAACTTTTCCTAAATACCCATCTATTGTTGGTAAATCTCCTGACCAAACACCAGTTTTGTCTGGATTTCCGCCAAGTAAATCATACAAATCAAAAGGTGGAGTTGTCGGTAAGTCAGAAATACAAAAGCCTTTAGCGCCATCACTACCTGCATTATTTGGGTCTTCAAAAATTGCGTAAACTGACAAACCAAGACTTTCGCATGTATTATCTGATTGTGTTACCTTATAAAGATCACCTTCTTGTATAAATGTATTAAATGGATCTACTATTTCCACTCCTGAAGGAAAATACCAAGAAATCGTATTACTGGGATCTATATTTACAGTAAAGTCTGAAATTCTTGGTGAAGGACTTGAACATATTTGCTGAACAGGATTACCCGTTGGAGGTGCTAGAATTATTATCCTAACCCTGATTCTACTCCTTAAAGTCTCACAACCAGAACTAGATATGAATTGACTTGCATAATAATCTATGTTATTACTTAAAGGCCACGAACTTGCTAATTGAGAACCTCCAGTTGGATTAAGATACCATCTTAAATCGTTACCATTTATTTTTTGTTGAAGATTTGCTACCGTAGATTCAACACAAAAAGTTGGGGAAGGCAAGTCAAATGGTGATGGCCTTGTAAAAAATGTTACATCTACTCTAGGTCGTACTCCACAATTGCCCGCATTACTATCTGCATAATATGACCCAGGATTTAAAACAGTTGTCGCATTTAAGGCAGTACCACCAGTAGGCACTATATACCATCTAACACCACCACCATTATCTGTAGCAATAAGATCACTAACTCTAGCAGGGGTAGGTCGAGAGTCGCAAAAAGATTGAATAGCATTTACAACTGTAGGACATTGTGCAAAGGAATAATTTAAGCTTATAAAAAAAGCAAAAAAAGATAAGAAAAATGAAGGTTTTTTTGTACTAAGAGTAATAATTCTCATAAGCATATATAATTGACACATTAAAAAAATATAGAACAATGAACTAAAAACATTTAAAAAAAAATATTTTCTATTTATATAACATTACAGTATAATTTATAAGAAAATTCTACTAAAAATAACGAACTATATTCCAAAACGATATTAATGAATTAATCATGATGAAAATTTTAATAGTTTAAATATTATGAACAAATTGATTAACAATTTCACTCAAATAGTTGATTACTTGCTGTTTTTTTTAAACATTTAAAATCAAGTATTTATAAAAAATATTCATTAATAAATTTAAAAAAAGGAACTCAAAAACTAAAAAAATCTATTAAAAACAATTTTGGATTGAATTTAAAAAAAATGAAGAAAAAAAAAGGTTGAATTTAAATTCTAATAAGTTGCTTTAATTAAAAAGAAGATTAAACTAAACAAATTAATTTAAAAATAAAAATAGAATCATTTATAATGCTAACCTATAAAATTTTTAATATTATAAACAACAATAACATTTTTTTGATTAATATAAAGTTGCTTTCTATTTTCTTGATTTTTCCTTTTGATTATTGAAATCACAAAAGGCTCACCGTCATCATTTCGGCATTGAAAAGTATATATTTCGTCATTTTCATTTTCTTGAACTTTCTCATAATTCATAATTTCGTAAAGCTGAATTTCTTGAGAATAAACGACAATTCTATTTTTAGTAGTATCTAATGTAATAACTATTGAAGCGTCTTGTAAATCAGACCATTTACCCCAATTCCCTTTTTCGTTTTTTTCTAAAACACTAAAACCTGTGGTTTGAAATTTGTAGACTTGACAATAGGATTGTTGAATAAATGTTGTCAAAAACAAGAATAGTATTATTTTTTTTATTGATTTCATTGTATAAATTAAGTGTCCAAAAATAGTAAATTAAAAGCTAATTCTTTTTAAATCATTTTTCGAAATCTCAAATTCAGAAATTAAATCATTTATTATCTTGTGAACTGATTCAATTTCATGAATTAATCCTGCAACTTGACCAATCTCTAATTCGCCTTCAATCATATCGCCTTCAAACATACCACGTTTTGCTCTTGCCCTTCCCAATAACTCTTTTAGTTCTTCTTTTGTACCACATTTTGCATATAATTGCTGAATATCTTCAAAAAATTTGTTCTTAATTAATCGAACAGGAGCAAGCTCTTTCAATGTCAATTGTGTATCACCTTCTTTGGTTTCTAAAATCTTTTTCTTGAAATTTTCATGCGATGACGACTCTAACGAAGCTGCAAAACGACTCCCTATCTGAACACCATCTGCGCCTAAAATCATAACGGCAAGCATTGCTTTTCCGGTAGCAATTCCACCAGCGGCAATCAAAGGTATTGTAATTTGTTCTTTTACCATCGGAATTAAAGTAAGTGAAGTCGTTTCTTCTCTTCCATTATGTCCGCCAGCTTCAAAACCTTCTGCAACTACCGCGTCTACTCCTGCTTCCTGAGCTTTTAAAGCAAATTTAGAACTGCTCACAACATGTACAACTGTAATCCCCCTATCTTTTAGATAAGAGGTCCACGTTTTGGGATTTCCTGCTGAAGTAAATACAATTTTTACCCCTTCATCGACAATAATTTTTATAATTTCTTCGATATTTGGATACAACATTGGCACATTTACTCCAAAGGGTTTATCTGTAGCTTTCTTGCATTTTTGGATATGCTCTCTCAATACTTCAGGATACATCGACCCTGCACCAATTAGTCCCAAACCACCCGAATTACTGACAGCACTTGCTAATTTGTAGCCACTATTCCAAATCATTCCACCTTGAATTATTGGGTATTTTATATTAAAAAGTTGAGTGATTTTATTCATTATTGTTTCACTATTTTTCCTGTTTGAGAATACCTATTTGAGGTAAGATTGTAGAAATAAATTCCAGAATTTAAATCATCTAAAAAAATACTTTTATTTTCTTTTGAAATCTCTTTTTCAAAAACCTTTTGACCTAAGTTATTATAAAAGGTGACATTAGCATTTTCGAATCCATTTGGAAACGAAATTAAGATTTTATCTTGTGTAGGATTTGGATAAAAAACAAACTCTTTTTTTGAAAACTGTTGTTTACCTAAAGCATTATTTAAGGCCAAATTAAAATCTGGAATTCCATATCCTACCTTTTCATTTGGAGTAGTAAATATACTTGACGATTGTTTAATTAAATCCACAATTTCTGTATTCGTTTTATCAGGCAATGCTTGCCAAAGACTTGCTACCATTCCAGCAATTATTGGCCCAGAAAAAGAAGTTCCGTTAGCAGTAGTTATTGCTCCATCGGTATTAGATAAAACCGATTGCTGTCCTTGAGCAACAACATCTGGCTTTACTCTTCCGTCATAAGAAGGGCCTTGAGAGCTAAATGACGCATAATTTCCTGTTGCATCAATGGCGCCTATTGCAAGTGCATGAACAGCATCAGCAGGAGCTGATATATAACGCCATGCTTTTGAGCCTTGATTTCCAGCAGAAACTACACAAACGATTCCTCGACTAAATGCGAACTCGACCCCTTTTGAAATAAAAGTTGAAGAACCATTCATATCATTATAAGTAAAATCATAATTAGGATTATCAAATTGGGTATACCCTAATGAAGTTGTAATAATATCGACTCCAAGTCTATCTGCCTCTTCAGCCGCTTCAACCCAAAGCGATAATTCTAGTGGACTCTCATTTTTATCATCCTCAGTAATAAATAAATAATAAGAAGCGTCTGGTGCTGTTCCTACCAATTGATTTTCTAGAAAGCCGCCCATTGTTGAAAGAACCAATGTCCCGTGAGAATCGCCAGAATAAAAATCTATATTTCTGTTTACATAATCATAACCTCCTAAAAGTTGATTATTATCTCTTAGCCTTTTAAATGTTTCTGCTGAATTTACACCAGGAAACCCTGCATCCATAACTGCAATTATTTTTCCTGAACCCGTATAGTTTTGTTGATGCAATAAATGTCCATTTAACATTTGAATTTGATTAGCTGAACTTGCATAATTAAAAAAAGACTCCGTTTCATAAGTTTTACTAATTTTCTTAATACGTTTTGGAGCTGTAACTTTTCCCGTAACATTCAAACTTCTGTTAGCAAAATCAATGCGTTCAACAAAGTTTAAAGTTTTAAGTGCTTGAATGTCGGATTGCAATCCTTGAACATGAATAGCATTAAACCACTTCGATTTTGCCATAACTTTTATTCCTTGAGTTGCTGCTACTTGATTAATAAAAGGTTGATAGATAGGAATATCTATAAAATCTATAGGAATATTTTGAAGCTTCCTCCTATCTAATGCTCGTTGTGTAAGCATTGTTAATGGATTTTCGAAATAGGCTTGTGAATCTGGTTTTGAATTAAAATATACCCAGGCATCTTCTTGTGAAAACGCAATAAAATTGGAAAACAGAAATACGAATAGGGCTATTTTTTTCATAAAAAACTGTTCTTATGAAGTAAACTTACGAAATTACTCCTGAACCAACTAATTCATCGTCAAGATACCAAGCCACAAACTGACCTTCAGTAATAGCAGATTGCGGTTCGTCGAAAGCAACATATATTCCGTTTTCATATTGATGCAATGTGGCGTTTTGTAATGGCTGACGGTATCTTATCCTAGCCATAACTTTCATAGTTTCTCCATTAGAAATTCTCAAATCTTTTCGGATCCAATGCACTTCTGATGGCGAAATAAAAAGTGCTTTTTTGAATAATCCCGGATGATTTGTTCCCTGACCAGTGTAAATGGTATTTGTTTTTACATTAGTTGCAATTACAAATAATGCTTCTGGAGTTCCGCCAACATTCAAGCCTTTTCTTTGACCCGTTGTAAAATAATGTGCCCCTTGATGTTTGCCTACAACCTTGCCCATTTCTGGAGTATAATCAATTGAAGTCGATTCTGAAATTAATAATTCTTCGATTGATTTATTTTCTGATTTATTTAAAGTATATATCTCTTGATTGGCATCGATTTCAAAAATTAAACCCGCTTTTGGCTGTAATTTTTGTTGTAAAAAATCGGGCAAACGAACTTTTCCTATAAAACACAAACCTTGAGAATCTTTTTTATCAGCAGTTACTAGTTCCATTTCTGCAGCTATCTCACGAACTTGAGGCTTTGTTAATTCTCCTATTGGAAAAAGGGATTTTGCTAATTGCTCTTGCGATAATTGACATAAAAAATACGATTGATCTTTATTTTCATCTTTTCCAGATAACAATTGATAAACTGGCTGCCCGTTAACTTCAATTTCACCTTTTCTACAATAATGTCCTGTAGCAACATAATCGGCTCCAAGACTTAATGCAATTTTCATAAAAACATCAAACTTTATCTCTCTATTACACAACACATCAGGATTTGGCGTGCGACCTCTTTCATATTCGCTGAACATATAGTCAACAATTTTTTCCTGGTATTGTTTGCTTAAATCTACAGTTTGAAAAGGAATTCCTAGTTTCTCAGCAACAAGCAATGCATCATTACTATCTTCTAACCATGGACATTCATCTGAAATAGTTACTGAATCATCATGCCAGTTTTTCATAAAAAGCCCAATGACTTCATAGCCTTGTTGTTGCAACAAATAAGCAGCAACACTAGAATCGACTCCCCCAGAAAGACCAACAACGACACGTTTCATTGTGAAAAAAATTTAAAAGCAAAAGTACAATTTAAAATTTATTTGCTTTTAGGTTTTACGAGTTTCTTAACCTTTGACATATTTTCTTCGCTAACTAATTTTCCGTTTTCAAAAAACTGCCAAATTCCTTTTTTCTTTCCGTTTACATATTTGCCTTGAGCAACAATATTTCCGTTTGGATCTTTATAAACTGCTGGTCCGTCAAACTCGCCATTATTGTAATTAGAATCTTCTAGAATTACTCCGTCTTTTTCAGAATGTTTTCTATATTTTCCGTGCTTTACTCCTTTAAGATAATAGGTCTCTTCGGCAATTTTTGTGCTCGGATAATACACGCTTCTCAATCCGTCAAGTTTTCCATTTTTATAATTTTCGATAGTCATAATTTCTTTAGAAGCTTTATGATAATACTTCCATTGACCATCATAAAGCCTATTTACTTGTTTGCCTTCGCTTACTTTATTCTTAGCTTGATCGTAAAAAATGGTATAAACCGAATTGTCTTTCGGATTGAACTCTCTTGTCGCAATTATTGATTTTGCATTCGTATCATCAAAAAAATAAAAAATGCCAGTCTCTTTACCATGCAAAAATGTCCCTTCGTATTTTGGTCTTTTAGATTCTGGGTGGAATCCTTTCCAAAGCCCCTGTTTTCTTCCTTTATCATCTAACTTATTAAAATCAGATTGTGCTGCAATTATTTGGAAGGCTAATAAAACTATAGTAACCATAAAATACAAAAACTTATTTTTTTTCATTCCGATTATTTTTGATGTTAGTAAAAAAAATAAAATTAAAAAAGCTTCCGTAATTGGAAGCTTTTTTTTTACTTTTTCTTTTGAATTTTTTTCTGCTCTTCGGCTTGTTCCATCATCTCTCTCATTTTTCTCTGAAACTTTCCTTCGGCTTTAGGCTCTTTTAATTTGTTTTCTTGTATTTGTAAATGAATTTTATTTTCGTCGACTACATACTTTTTAATTACAACCATGATACCAATGGTAATAAGATTAGAAATAAAGTTATACAAACTTAATCCTGCGCCATAACTGTTAAAGAAAAACAACATCATTATTGGAGAAACATAAATCATTATTTTCATTATTTTTCCCATATCAGGCATCCCTTCTTGTTGTGGTGCTGCCATTTGCTGGTCGCCAGATGTCATTTTCATATAAAAGAAAATAGCTATTGACGCTAAAACTGGAAACAAACTAATATGATCGCCGTATAATGGGATATGGAATGGTAATTTTACTATTTCATCAAATGAAGATAAGTCATCCGCCCATAGGAAACTCTTTTGTCTTAACTCGAATGCGGATGGAAAAAACTGAAACGAAGCATACATAAAAGGAAGCTGAATCAATGCAGGAATACAACCTGCCATAGGATTTACACCGGCTTTATTGTACAACTTCATTGTTTCCTGTTGTTTTTTCATGGCGTCTTTCTTGAATTTTTCTCCCAATTCAGCAATTTCTGGTCGCAATACTTTCATCTTGGCTTGCGATAAAAATGATTTATATGTGATTGGAGACATAGCAATTTTTATAATAATTGTAAATACTATAATTGCAATTCCCAATGAAAGCCCAACAGTTGAACTTAAAAATCCGAAAAGTGGAATGAAAATAAACATGTTGATCCAGCCAAAAATGCCCCAACCAAGAGATATTATTTTTTCGATATTTTTATCATAACTATTCAAAGTATTGTAATCTGTAGGACCAAAATACCAATTCATTTTGTAATCAATCTCACCATTATTAAACGCTAGAGGAACATTAGCTTTGAATTGTTTGGTGTAAACCGTATCGACTGTTTCGTCATTAACAAGATTGTTAGAGAACATTTTACCTTTCTCAAAAGGTTTTGAAGTTAGCAAAATTGACGAGAAAAAGTGTTGTTTGAATGCAATAAAGCTTACTTTTTCTGCATTTTCTTCTTTATCTTGACCTTGTGCTACATAATCAATTTTTTCATCTTCGTATTCAAAATATACTTCAGCATATCGGTTTTCGTAAGCTATCCCTTTTTCGTTTCTAATACTTTTAAGATTCCATTCTAAATCTAAATCTTTACTTGTATTTAAAACTTTGCTTAAACCTTGAGAACGAATATCGAAATCAAGCATATACTCATTTGGCTTTAATACATATTTGTATTCTAAAAATTCATTTGCTCCAGCTTTTAAACGCATGGATAAAATTTGATTTTCTCCAACTTTAGTAAGTGTAGGTTCAAAAAATAAATTTTTTGTTTGAAGCGTTCTGTTGTCTTGCGTTTGTAAACTAATATTCAAATCGGAGTTATTGTTTTTTATAAGCGTAACCAATTGACCAGAACCTTTTTTGATACTTTCGTATTTTTTAAGTATGGCTTCAACTATATACCCTCCTTTATTGGCAATTTTTATTTTTACAAGATTGTTCTCTAAAGTTGTAAACGATTCCTTGGCCGAAGGTAATGTTGCAGAATAAGCGAAATTTCCTAATGTTGATTTTAATTGTGCTATTTGCAAAGAGTCGTCAAGCACTGGATTATTTATCACTTGCGCTACTTTTACTTCCTGAACTTTAGCTTTTTTAGCTTTTTCTACCTGCTCTTTTTTAGCTTTCTCGGCAGCAATTTCTTTTGGAGTGGGTTGGTTTTGATACATGATCCATATCAAAATTCCGAAAATTAATATAAAACCAATTATTGAATTAAAATCTAATTTTTTTTGTTCCATTTTTTTTATTTTTTGCTTAAAGTTTTATGACTTTAAGCGATAAGCATTGATTTTATTCTTTAAAAAATTAATAAATACACAACTAATTTATTCCCTAGCCCTGATTATAGTGAAAATCCTTGTTATTGTGAGATTGCCGCGCAAGCTATCAATGACAAGATTGAAACGGAAAGCAGGAATTGCATTTATAAACAAAACTACTATTTCGCTCCTGATTTTTTATTTTTTACCATTGCGGCGACAAAGTTAACAAATAATGGGTGCGGATTTGCAACCGTACTTTTATATTCCGGATGGTACTGCACGCCAATGAAAAAAGGATGGTTTTCTAACTCGATGATTTCTACCAAACCCGTATCAGGATTGACACCAGAAGCCTTTAATCCTGCATTTTCTAATTGTGCTAAATAATTTCCATTAAATTCATACCGATGGCGATGACGCTCTAAAATAGTTGTTTTTTTGTATATTTTGTATGCTAATGTGTTAGGCGAAATATCGCATTTCCAAGCTCCTAAACGCATCGTTCCGCCTTTGTCAGTAATGTCTTTTTGCTCTTCCATTAAATCAATAACAGGGTGTGCTGTCCCTTGATTCATTTCGGTAGAATTGGCATCTTTTAAGCCCAAAACATTTCTTGCGTACTCAATAACCGCCATTTGCATTCCGAGACAAATTCCGAAAAACGGTAAATTATTTTCTCTAGCATAACGAACGGCTTCTATTTTGCCTTCTATTCCTCGTTCTCCAAAACCTGGAGCTACTAGAATTCCGTCTAATCCTTGCAATTTTTCTGCAACATTTTCAGCATCTATATATTCAGAGTGAACAGAAACTACATTTACTTTCGTTTCATTTGTTGCGCCAGCATGAATAAAGGCTTCTAAAATAGATTTGTAAGAATCTTGTAATTCAACATATTTTCCAATTAATCCAATATTTACAGTATGCTTTGGATTTTTTAATCGGTGTAAAAAAGTGTTCCAGTTTTTTAAATCGGGAGCTGCTTTTTTAGGCAAATTTAATTTCTTTAGAGCTACTATATCAAGTCCTTCTTCCAACATTAAATTTGGCACTTCATAAATGGTCGATGCATCGATAGATTGAATCACCGCCTCACGTTTTACATTGCAAAACAAGGCTAACTTATGACGCAATTCGTCTGATATTTCATGCTCTGTTCTACAGACTAAAATATCGGCTTTTATACCGCTTTCCATTAACGTTTTAACGGAATGTTGTGTTGGTTTTGTTTTTAATTCGCCCGCTGCTGCTAGATACGGCACTAAGGTTAAATGAATTACGATACCGTTGTTTTCGCCTAGTTCCCAAACCAACTGCCTAACAGATTCTATGTACGGTAAAGATTCGATATCGCCTACAGTTCCTCCTATTTCAGTAATTACAATGTCGAAATCGCCTGAATTTCCAAGCAATTGCATTCTATCTTTAATTTCGTTGGTAATATGAGGAACCACTTGAACGGTTTTACCAAGAAATTCTCCTCTTCGCTCTTTTTCTATAACCGAAAGATAGACTCTCCCTGTGGTTACGTTATTGGCTTGAGAAGTGGGAACGTTTAAAAAACGCTCGTAATGACCTAAATCCAAGTCGGTTTCAGCACCATCATCGGTCACGTAACATTCGCCATGTTCGTAGGGATTTAGTGTGCCTGGGTCGACATTTATATACGGATCAAATTTTTGAATCGTAGTTCTATAGCCTCGTGCTTGTAATAATTTTGCCAAGGAAGCTGCAATTATTCCTTTCCCTAAGGAAGAAGTCACACCGCCAGTAACAAAAATATATTTCGTTTGATTCATTACTTGTTGTTGTTTGTAGTTGTATTGTTGTGTAAAAAACGAGGCAAAAATACAATTATAATTCGATTTTTAGATTTTTAGATTGTTGGATTTTTAGAAAAATTAATTTGTTATATTTTGGTCCAATAATCTAATTTATCTATGAAGTCTAAAATCTAATTTACGGTTTTGGATATTGCTTTTTTATGTTGCGAATTAATTCTTCCAAACCATTTAATTTGAGTTCATAAATGAGTTGGAGTTGTTCGCCCAATTGTCCTTTTGGGAATCCTTTGTTATTATACCAAACCACATAATATTCGGGCAAATCGATAAGATGCCAGCCTTCGTATTTGCCGAAGGGCATTTTAGTATGAGCGAGTTGGATGAGTTTTTTTTGGTCTGGATTCAAGGTTTGATGTTTTTTAGAGGTTTACTTGCTACACATGTGGCGCATTAAGGAAGCCTAAATTTAAGATTAATAAGTAATTTTACAAGTACAAAGACATATATAAAATAAGCCTAAACCCTTTACATTGAAAAATGGAGGTTGGCTGAAGTATTATATTCCTATTTGTGGTAGTCATACAGATGAAATATTATCTTCCGCCACTAATTATATTGAGAACCGTATACTTTTTGGTTATTATAAACAATATATATGTAAATACAAGAGCAGCAATAATCTGAGTAACTATAAGAAATAATTGGTTTTCTATAAACATCTTCAAAATAGGATATGAAATTACTATAATTGGAGAATGATATAAGTGAAGTAAATAAGAAAATTTCCCCGTGTTATAAAATTTGAATTGAAAATCAATTAATAAAATGAAAATCAAAAATGAAATAGGAAATTTTAGATAGTCAATAAAATAATTCCAAATAATAACTCCTATTATTACGGATATAATTATAAGTGTTTTTTTATCAATACTATTTTTGAATTTTGAATATAAACATCCTATAAAAAATAAAAAAGCAACATCTTCTCTTAAAATTAGTGTCCCAAACAGCAGAAGGGGAACGATAACAAATAAAGTTTTTAAGTTTCTTTTAGTAATTAATGCAATAATCGAGAATATCACAAAAATATCTCTCACGAAATAAGTAGGAGGGTTTATTGGGGGCGAATTAAGTGCAAAAACACCTTCTGTAATTAATGAGAAATCATAGGATAGTCGGTTAAGAGAATTGTATTCCAAAACATAATTGCAAAACAAAGCCATCAATAAAATTAAAATATTAGATATAAAGTAAGGTATGGCCAAACTTTTAATCTTACTTATAAATAAAATTTTTTTAAAGCGGGAAATTTCAAAATACAGATATCCCGACACTATAGAAAGAATGGCTGTACCAAAAGTTGGAATTTTCTCAACTATAAAATAAGCAATTCCATTTGTTAATTCATTTCGGGTATGTGTAAATACAATGAGTATTACAGCAATCAGCCTAATTATTTCAATACTTGATTTCTTCATTAATATTTGTGATCACGGTCGATTCTAAAGCTCATGGCGACTTAAGGAAATCATTATTACCATAATCGACCAAGCGAAGTTATGAAAAGTAAACGAACAATTTACCGCAGACTAGCCATGAAAATTAGTATGTTTTATTCTTTCGCACTTCTAATCTAAATCAATTATTATAGAAATGTTTTCTTTTATTTTGTCAATTAATTCATTTGGTAAATTTCCAACTTTTTTGATCAATCGTTTATTGTCTATTGCTCTAATTTGATCTATCATTATATCACAATTCTCATGTAAATTTGCCATTCCTTTTTTCAAATGAACTCTTAAAATATCAGAATCTTTTTGAACATTAGTTGTAATTGGACAGACAACTGTTGATGGATGCGGGATTTTATTTAATAAATTTGTCTGAACAACTAAAACAGGCCTAGTCTTTCCAGCTTCAGTTCCTATTTGTGGATTTAAATCGGCAATCCAAATTTCGTATTGATTAATCTGCATAGTCCATTTTTTCAAAATCCTTTAATATGTTCATAGAATCTTTTTTGACTAAGCCAGATTCGACTTTAAGTCTTTTCTCTAAAATTTGCCTTTTTTGTACTTTGTTATAGTAATCAATTGCTTCATTGATGTATCGATTTCTAGGAATACTGATACGTGAAAGTATTTTTTCAGTTTCTCCGAATATTGAATCGTCTATTTTTAATGATACTGTTTTCATATACTTTTATTTATATCACAAATGTATATCATTTTAGTATATCATTTTCGATTATATAGCATTTTTTTTGCATGAGGAACAACATCAGTCAGTAAAAAAACTGCTTATCAATTTAAAAGGATTCTTGCGGAAGTTGAGCCAGCCATAGTATTTGCCGAAAGGCATTTTTGTATGAGCGAGTTAGATGAGTTTTTTTTGGTCTGGATTCAAGGTAGATTTTTCTTTAACGTTTTGCCGCTTCAAGCCGATTGCGTCATATAGAACTGCGGTTTTTCCGCTATAAAAAAACGAAGTTATGAACATTAATGTTTTTATTTAAACAAAACGAGCAAATGGCTTGAAACGATTAGCAAATCGGTTTTTAATCTGATTCCACGTTTAGTTTTTCCAATACTGCATCCAATTCAGAGAGTGAATTTGGTTCAATTATATGCGTGTTGATTGTCAATTCCGCTTTGTCAGTTTTCAATGTATAATCTCCAGCAAATTTTTTAATTTGCTTTATTTCAGTAAGATTTATTTTTTTTTCAAATGGTTTATTTACTGAAATTACACCATTTTCTATAGTCATATATTGATTCTTTTTTTCGTATAAATAAGTTCCTAAATATAAAAATGAAATTATAAGAAAACCATAATCTGTCCACGAAGAATTTTCCTTTGTAAATATTCCGAGTAAACTTATTGATAGCCATAAGATTCCAAATATAAGGCTAAAATTAAGTCGTTTTTTTCTGTATTGTATTTTCATTTTCTAAACTGTTTGCTAACTTGTTAACTGTCGCATTTTCCTTATATAATTAAATTGTATTGGAGAGTTATGATTATATCGTATACTATAGATTACTTTGCTTCGTGCCTCGCAACTCCTCGCAATTACATTACTTCCAATTAAAAGTAATTCTCTTATCAATCTCAGGATGTAAACTCAAAAAAACAGGACAGGTCATTGCGGCTCTTTCTAGGATGATTTTGGTTTTTTCATCGGGAGCATATTTCATGTCGAATACAATTTCTATAGCACTTATTCTTCTCGGCTCAGCTTGCATGATTTTAGTTACTGAAGCAGTAGAACCTTCAAGATTGATATTCATGTCGCGAGCTTTAATTCCCATGATGGTAAACATACAACTGCCTAGGGCATTGGCAACTAAATCAGTAGGAGAGAATGCTTCTCCTTTACCGTTATTATCCAATGGTGCATCGGAGAGAATTTTGGTTCCTGATTGTAAATGAGTTGATGTAGTTCGTAAATCGCCTAAATAGGTTACTTTTGAAGTCATTAGTTTACTTGTTTTACTGATAAATCTTCTTGAAACTCCATGATATAAACTCCTTTGTTTGTATAGCCTTCAGAGTTCTTTTTTGAATATTCAAACTTGCTTTCTATTTGTTCGGTTTTATCTTCATTTGCTGACACTTCAAAAGATTTTCCTTGAGATAACCGCAATAAAGTATCAAATGTAATGTCGAAACCTCGAGTGGCAAATTGACTCGGAAATACTTTATTTTTTTCTTTATACTGGTTTTCAAAAATAACTGCTTCTGGCGAATCATTTTCTCTAGTGAGCGAAGGATAAAGCATTTTTAAAATAGTGAGTCTTTTCATAGAAATTTCTTCAAAATCAAGAGTTCCATTAGGTTCGATAATCACCAATTGAAGTTGAAAATTAACCAATTCGTTTAGTAAAACATTGGTTGTACTTAAAATCATTCCTGTTCGTTCTGAATCCATAACCACATAATTCATCTTGTCTTTTACAAACAACGTTTTAAAGGTTATAATATCTAAAGCTCCAGTTTCAGTAAAAGGAACAAACTTGGCCGACGGATATTTTTTAGTAATAAACTCTTTATTGGCAATTTTTTTAGGATCACTGACAACAATAATATTCGCTCCTTTAGCCATCATAAAATCGAACATAGCCGTTTTTGTGAAGTCACTTGGTGGCATGGCTTGGTATAAATTGCTATAGGATTTTCCTATTTCTTTAGATAATGGAGAAATAACTGGAACGTTGGCATCATTTAAAAGTTCTGCCACTTTCTCTACATATTGTTGGTAAAAAGGCCCGATAACAGCATTAGCTTCTTGAAGATTATTGTTTTTAACTACATTAACAACGTTAGAAGTTAACTTACTTTCCTCAGAATCGAAAATCTTAACCTCAACATTTAAACCTAATGTTTTAGCGGAATCAATTGCCATTAAAGCACCTGAATAAAAATCGAGTGTCATGTTTAAAAACGCATCTTTTTTTAATCGAACTCCAATGGTTTTTAAGGTATCTCCTTGTATTTTTGAAGCATTAAAAGGAAGTAATAATACCAATTGCTTTTTGTCTTTAGCGTTGATGGTTTTAGTTAAGTCAGAAAATTTAGCATTTGAATTGGAAAGATTTACAATTTTACCTTTACCTGGTACTTTTAGAATCATACCAATCCTAACTCCGTCTTTTAAAGTCGGATTTAAAGTCATTAATTCCTCTTGAGAAATATTAAAAGACTGCGACAAACTATAAAGTGTTTCTTTTGGCTTAACTTCATAATTAGCAAAACCATTAAACTTTTGTGTTCTAATAACTTCCGTTACCACGGTTTCTTGTTGAATAATTTCTTTAATTACGGGTTTTGGTTTTTGAACTTCTTGAATTACAACTGCCTTTTTTGTTTCATCTCCACTAATTAGTAGTTTAAAACCTATCGTTAAATTGGATACAATTTCTGGGTTTCGTTCTTCTAATTCTTGAACCGTAATTCCATATTTTTTAGCAATTCCGAACTTGGTTTCTTTGGGCTCTACTATATGGTAAATTGCTTTTTCTGCTTTAGAAACTATTGGTTCTTTGGCTACCTTTTTAACAACTGGTATTTCTGCAATTACAGGTTTTGATTCTGTAATAGCAGTTGCTTCACCACTTGGAATTTTAATAACTTGACCTATTTTTAAACCATCTTTAAGCGCCACTTCGTTCAAACTTTTTAAATCATCAACACTTACATTATAATCTCTAGAAATACTGTAAAGATTTTCTTTAGGCTTTGCTGTGTGAGTTTTTGGGTTCGAATTTGAAACTTTAGGCTTAGATGCAATTTCAGAAACAGGCTTGCTTTCTTGTTTTAAAACTGTTTCTTTTTGTGCTACTGTTGGTATCAACAAAACATCATTTTCATTTAAACCAGTTTGAGAGTCCGGGTTTATTTTATAAATATCATAAGGCGTTACTTTATATTTAGTGGCTATTTCTTTAATCGTTTCGCCTTTCGAAACAGTATGCTTAGTAAAACTATTATCTTGTGCAAAAAGGGAACAAGAAATGGAAAATGCTACATATAATGAGACTATAAAATTTCTCATTTTTATGATTTTTTCTGTTTTTAAAATGAAGTAGCTCAATGTAAATCTTATTTTAATTGTTACTTTTAATGATCAGTGTTTGACCTATTTGCAAACCATTTTGCAATAAAAACTCGTTATGTTGCTTTATTTCGTCAATACTTATATTGTACTTCTTAGATATGGCGTATAACGTTTCTTTAGGTTCTACTTTATGTCTGAACTCAATTTCAGCTTTTTTTTGCTTATTTAGCGATTTAGATTCAGTACTTTCTAAAGCCTTTTTTGAAGAAATTTTAATGACTTGACCTATTTTTAAACCTTCAATTAATAGTTCTTTATTATTTAATTGTATCTCCTCTACTGAAACATTGTATTTCTTAGATAAACCATACAAGGTTTCTTTTGGTTCAACAACGTGATTGATTTGAGATGAATCTTCTACTGCAACAATTGCTTTCTCAACAGTATTTTCAAGCGATTTTACTAATGGTTTTTCTTCTATCTTATTCACAGAAATAACCTGAGTAACTTCTGGAGATGGTTTATCTTGGGTTATCGCCACAGGAATAGAAATATCTTTTCTAAGAACTGGAATTTTCAAAACCATTCCTTGGCTTATACCATTTATAGCAAACCTATTCAATCTGTATATTTCCGCAGGATCTACCAAATATTTTTTTGATACAATCATAACAGATTCATTAGATTGTACTTCGTGATTCACAATATCAAATTGTTGGTCATTTGATATATTTTGACCAAAATTATTTATTGATACACAAGTTACAAAAAAAAATAAAATAAGCTTTCTCAAATTTTGAATTTAAAATTATTCCCATTCTATTGTTGCTGGTGGTTTAGAACTAATATCATACACCACTCTATTTACTCCTTTAACTTTATTTATAATATCGTTAGACACTTTCATTAAAAAATCATAAGGTAAATGCACCCAGTCAGCAGTCATTCCATCAGTAGATTCTACGGCTCTTAGAGCAACAACCTTTTCATAAGTTCGCTCGTCTCCCATTACCCCTACACTATTTACAGGAAGTAATATAGCTCCGGCTTGCCAAACTTTATCATACAATCCCCACGATTTTAAACCATCAATAAACACAGCGTCAACTTCTTGCAAGATACGAACTTTTTCTAAAGTTATATCACCTAAAATTCGAATTGATAATCCTGGTCCTGGAAAGGGATGCCTACCCAATAATTCAGGGTCAATTCCTAAGGTGGCTCCTACTCTACGTACCTCATCCTTGAACAGCATTCGCAAAGGTTCAACTATTTTTAACTTCATAAAATCAGGTAAACCACCTACGTTATGATGCGATTTGATAGTTGCTGATGGGCCTTTAACTGAAACCGACTCGATAACATCGGGATAGATGGTTCCTTGAGCCAACCATTTTACATCTTCAATTCGATGTGATTCATCGTCAAAAACTTCGATAAAAGCATTCCCAATAGCTTTTCTTTTCAACTCTGGATCAGTAATTCCTGCTAAAGCATCATAAAAACGTTGGGAAGCGTCTACTCCTTTTACATTCAAACCCATTCCTTCGTATTGATTCAAGACGTTTTGAAATTCATTTTTACGAAGCAAACCATTATTAACAAAAATGCAGTATAGGTTTTTACCTATTGCTTTGTTTAATAAAACCGCTGCAACTGTTGAGTCTACACCTCCTGAAAGTCCTAAAACCACTTTATCGTTTCCGATTTTTTCTTTCATTTCAGTTATAATTTCTTCAACAAAAGCGTTTGGTGTAAAATTCTGAGGAACATTTGCGATTTTTACTAAAAAATTCTCTAACAATTGTTTCCCGTCTGTAGAATGATAAACTTCGGGATGAAACTGAATGGCATAAGTAGTTTCTCCTTCAATTCTATAAGCAGCATTCTTAACATCATTTGTACTGGCAAGGTGAACACCGTTAGTTGGTAATTTTTTAATGGTATCACTATGTGACATCCAAACTTGAGAATTTTCAGAAATTCCTTCAAAAAAAGGTTCTTCACTTTTAATGAAAGATAAATTAGCTCTGCCATATTCTCTAGTATTGGATGGCGCTACTTCGCCTCCGCTAAAATGAGCCAAATATTGGGCTCCATAACAAACTGCCAGCAAAGGTAATTTGCCCCGTATTTGTGATAAATCAGGATGTAACGCATCGTCAGATCGAACTGAAAATGGGCTTCCTGATAGAATTACCGCCTTGTAACTAGACAAGTCTGTTGGAAAATGATTGAATGGAAAAATTTCGCAGAATATATTTAATTCGCGAACGCGTCGGGCAATAAGTTGTGTGTATTGCGATCCGAAATCTAAAATAAGTACGTTGTGTTGCATGTGCAAAAATACCTTTTATATCCGAAAATTAAAATTTAGATACCAAAAAACTCTTTTTGTTTTATAAAGGAATACTTAATCAGCAAATTTTTCGTTATTCACATAATAATAAAAAGTCTGTTCATAAATAAATTCTAATATAGAGCAGTTTTTTAAAAATTTATGCACTTTTGTAAACAAAATAAAAACAACTACAATTTATGGTCATTTTAAATTTTCTATTACAAGCAAATCCCGTTACTGACACCATTGCAAATGCTATTGCAAATCCAGCAAATACTGAAGTTAGCGTTACAGAAAATATTTCCTATTTAGATTTTTTATTAAAAGGCGGAATCATGATATATCCGCTAATTATTCTACTTTTTTTCTGTATTTATGTCATTATCGAGCGGTATTTATCTATCAAAAATGCTTCTAAGCAAGATGTCAATTTGGTAAACGACATTAAGATGCAATTAAAAACCGGAAAATTAGACAACGCAATAATGTTGTGTAGTAGAGAAAATACCGCATCAGGAAATATTTTAAGAAGTGGAATTTCTATTATAGGTAGGCCAATAAGCGAAATTGAATCGGTAATGGAAAAAACAGCAAACATTGAGATTGCTCAAATGGAAAAAGGTCTTGGGCATTTAGGATTAATTTCTGGTATTGCTCCTATTCTCGGATTTATTGGAACCATTTCGGGAGTTATTAAAATTTTTCATACCATTTCTAATACTGGGAATTTGAATATTCAAACCATTTCAGGAGGGTTATATGAAAAAATGATTAGTAGCGGTGCGGGATTAGTGGTAGGGGTTATTGCTTATTGTGGCTATCATTTATTTAACATGATGATTGACAACTTTACTTTAAAAGTACAAAGACAAACGCTTGAAATAATTAATGTAATTCAAGAACCACAAAATGGCAATTAAAAGAAACAAACGATTTCATCCCGAAATCCCGACTTCGTCTTTGAGCGATATTATGTTCTTTTTGTTTTTGTTTTTTCTAATCATTTCAACATTGGCAAATCCAAATGTGATAAAATTAACATTGCCTAAAGCAAAATCAAACGAAACAACCAATAAAGATCATGTATCGTTATCCGTTACAGAAGATAAAAAATATTATATTAATAAAACCGAAGTGTCTTTCGATCAATTAGAGCAAGCATTATACGATGCAACTACTGCAGCCAATGATAAAGTAGTTGTGGTTCGAGTTCCAGCTGATAATAAAGTACAAGATTTAGTCGACCTAATGCAGATGGGGGTAAAATTGAAGCTGAATTTTGTAATCGCAACTTCAAAATAAACCAAGAAATATTTAATAAAGAACCTGTCATTTTGATAGGTTTTTTTGTAAAGCATTTTGATTACTTTTATTGTTTTTTAAACTTTTTAATTTGAATTATTATTCTGAAAATTTTTCTATTAAAACCCTTTTCAAATGGACTATAATTTGTTTGATTATTGGAATACTTTCAGGGTCTACATCATCGTTTTTTTTAGTTTCTTTAAATTGGGTTACTGAATACCGGGAAAATAATTCATGGATAATATGGTTGCTGCCAATTGGAGGATTATTCATTGGTTTGGTGTATCATTATTATGGAAAAACGGCTGTAAAAGGCAACAATCTGATTTTAGAGGAATACGAGAATCCTCAAAAACCCATTCCATTATTAATGGCACCTTTGGTTTTAATTGGAACATTAATCACTCATCTTTTGGGTGGCTCGGCTGGACGTGAAGGAACTGCAGTACAAATGAGTACGGCAATTTCAGATCAACTAACAAGGGTATTCAAATTAAACAATTCTGAGAGAAAAACCATTTTAATTTTAGGAATCAGTGCCGGTTTTGCTTCTGTTTTCGGAACACCCTTAGCAGGGGCAATATTTGCTTTAGAAGTTGTCTTTTTCAGCAGAATTAATTTCAAAAGTGTTTTTACTTCGTTCTTAGTTGCCTACATATCCTATTATGTAGTTGAATTATGGCATGTAAAACATACACATTACTTTATTTCTAGTGTTCCAAATTTTTCGTTTTTAAATCTATTTTGGGTTAGTATTTCAGGTATTTTATTTGGATTAACAGCTCTATTTTTTTCAAAAACCACCCATTTTTGGCATGAATTATTTTCAAAATATATTTCATATCCACCGGTTCGACCATTTGTTGGAGGAGTAATTTTGTCTATAAGCTTTTACTTCATTGTAACTACAAAATATATTGGTTTAGGAATTCCTTCAATAGTGGATGCCTTCAACCATACCAGTGCAAATTATGATTTTTTACTTAAAATTCTCTTTACAGGCTTTACACTTGGTGCAGGTTTTAAAGGCGGAGAAGTAACTCCACTTTTCTTTATTGGAGCCACTTTAGGAAGTTCACTTTCATTATTTATTCCTTTACCAATTGCCCTTTTAGCGGGCATGGGATTCGTTGCCGTTTTTTCGGGAGCTACTCATACTCCTATAGCTTGTACAATTATGGGAATGGAATTATTTGGACTAGAAAGCGGCATTTATATTGTAATTGCTTGTGTTATTGCTTACTTTTTTTCAGGATCTATAGGCATTTATAGTTCCCAAATTGTTAGAGGACCAAAATATAAGCTATACAGAAAATGGAATAGTTCTAATTTAGAAGATTTATAGCAATGAAAATCTTAGATTATTCATAAATGTTTTCAGGATTAGTGTAAAAAAATGTAAATTCGCTGCCTATGAAAAAGGAAGACATTCAAGCACTGGCATTATTGCTTTCAGTACCCAAAAAAATAGCTATAATTCCGCACCGAAGTCCAGATGGAGATGCCATGGGTTCGACATTGGCTCTATATCATTTTTTACTGAAATTAAATCATGAACCAATCGTCATTGCACCAAACGAATTTCCAGATTTTTTAGCTTGGCTTCCAGGTTCTGAGAACGTTTTGATTTTCGAAAAAGATAAAGAAAACACCACTAAAATTCTTCAAGAATCGGAACTTATTTTTACATTAGATTTTAATGCTTTACATCGCACAGGAGAAATGGAGCACGTTTTAAACAAACTGCAAACTACTTTCGTAATGATTGACCATCATCAAAGCCCTGATGATTTTGCCCAATTCACCTATTCTGACACTAGTTTTGGTTCTACTTGTGAAATGATTTATAATTTTATTGCACAACTTGATAAAAAGCAATTCATTGACAAAACGATTGCCACTTGCATTTATACTGGAATTCTAACCGATTCTGGCTCTTTTCGTTTTCCAAAAACAACAGGAACAACACATCGAATTATTGCCGATTTAATTGATTTAGGGGCAGAAAACACTGAAATCCCAACCTTGCTTTTCGATAATAATTCTTATGATAGATTGCAATTACTAGGAAGAGCATTACAAAACATGAAAGTTTTTCCAGAATTTAAAACCACCTATACCTCGCTTTCTCAAAAAGAACTCGACACTTTTCATTATGTAAAAGGCGATACTGAAGGCATTGTAAATTATGGTTTGACAATAAAAGGCATTAATTTTGCAGCCATTTTTATTGAGCATCGTGATGAAAACATTATTAAGATTTCTTTTCGTTCTCAAGGCGATTTTGATGTAAATCAATTTGCACGTAACCATTTTAATGGCGGCGGACACATCAATGCCGCTGGGGGAAAATCAAGTCTGTCTTTAGAAGCTACAATTTCAAAATTTGAACAATTGATTACCCAAATAAAAATTTAAGCTATGATGAACTATAAACAAATTGTTATTTTAATTCTTGGAAGCTTTCTTTTTATAAGTTGCTCTCAACATCAACAGGCACGCAGACCTATATCGCAATCTTCAGGAACTTTCCTTAAAGAATCGGTTGAACGAAATAAAAAATTAATTTCAGGTGAAGAAGCTAAAATAGATTCTATCATTAAAAGTGATCCAAATATAAAATACATCGCTTCAAATAAAGGCTATTGGTATCGTTATGACACTAAAAATACTCAAGATACTTTGCGACCAAGAAAAGGTGATATTGCTCATTTTAATTATGAAATAAAGGATTTAGACGGTAATATTATTTATTCAGAATTGGAATTACGACCTCAAACTTATTATATAGACAAAGAACAAAAAATGATTATTGGTTTACGACACGGTTTAAAATTGATGCGTAAAAACGAAACGGTAACTTTCCTTTTTCCTTCTCATATGGGTTACGGATATCATGGCGATAACAGAAGAATCAGTCACAATCAACCGTTAATGTACACTGTTACATTGACCGATTTTGCATCAGAAACTAAACAAAATATTGAGCCAAAAGAACCATTAAAGACAATAACAGAATAACAATTAAATTTAAAAAATGAAAAAGCAGCTTTTCCTATTACTATCTATAAGTATTTTATTTAGCGCTTGTAAAGACGAATACAGTAAATTACCTGATGGGTTGTATGCTAATATTGAAACCAATAAAGGCAACATCATACTTGAACTTGATTTTGAAAAAGCTCCTATTACGGTTGCAAATTTTGTAAGCTTAGCTGAAGGCAAAAATACTTTTGTTAGTGAGCAACTGAAAGGAAAACCATTGTATAACGGATTAAAATTTCATAGAGTGATAAAAGATTTTATGATTCAAGGTGGAGATCCATTAGGAAATGGTTCAGGAGATACAGGTTATAAATTTAAAGATGAAATTACTGATTTACGTTTTGATAAAGGCGGCATTCTGGCCATGGCTAATTCTGGACCACGAACCAATAGCTCTCAGTTTTTTATTACCCATGTTGAAACACCTTGGCTTGACGGAAAGCATACTATTTTTGGTCATGTTGTTGAAAACGGAATGGAAGTAGTTAATAAAATTGAGCAAGACGATTTTATAAAAAAAATTACTATTATTCAAAAAGGAGAAAGAGCAAAAAAGTTTGATGCTGTAAAAACCTTTACTGATTTTTTTAGTAAAGAAGCAGAAAATCAAAAAAAGCAAGCGCTAATTGATGCCGAAAATCAAAAGATTTATGATGCAAAATATAAGGTAGTTAAAGAAGAAAAAATCGCTTACTTTGAGTCTATTAAAAAAACAGCTACTAAGTCAAGTTCTGGATTGCGTTACAAAATCATTTCTAAAGGAACCGGTAAAAAGCCTGCAAATGGTGCAAATGTATACATACATTATTCTGGGTTTTTAGAAAATGGCGAATTATTTGATAGTAGTGTTCCTGAAGTTGCAACTGCATTTGGAAAATTTGATCAACAAAGAGCAAATGCCAAACAATATGTTCCTATTCCATTTCAAGCAGGAAGAAAAGACGGAATGATACCTGGGTTTATTGAAGGTATAGAAAAAATGGCTTTTGGAGATAAAGCAGTGCTATTCATTCCACCTAATTTGGCTTATGGAGCTCAAGGTGCAGGGGGAGTAATTCCGCCAAATGCTACTATTATTTTTGAATTGGAATTATTAGAAAGTATGCCAAATCAATAAAGAAATTAATTGCAATGAAAATTTCAATTTCAATAAAATAAAAACTAAAAAAGGGAATAAACCTGAACATCCCTGCAATTGCGAAATAAGTAAGGAGAATTAAACATACAACAATGAAATTTAAAGTTATCGTTTTATTATTTTTAGGAATGATGAGCGGGTTTGCTCAAAATACAAAAAAACCAACTGGACCAAAAAAAGCAATTACAACTGCATCTAAAAAAACAGTATCTAAAACGCCTCTTAAGAAAATAACCCCTACTGCTTCTAATGAAGGAATTTTTGCTGAATTTGAAACCTCTAAAGGTAAAATAGTAGTTCAATTAGAATATAAAAAAACACCCATTACAGTTGCTAATTTTATAACTTTAGCTGAAGGGAAAAATACTTTTGTTACTGATGAAAAACTAAAAGGAAAACCGTATTACGATGGATTAAAATTTCATAGAGTAATAAAAGATTTTATGATTCAAGGAGGTGACCCTGCAGGAAACGGTTCTGGAGGAAGTGGTTATAGTTTTAAAGATGAATTTGTACCAGATATGAATTTTGATAAAGCCGGAATTCTTGCAATGGCGAATTCGGGACCAGCCACAAACAGCAGTCAATTTTTTATTACTCACAAAGATACTCCATGGTTAAATCAAAAACATACTATTTTTGGTTATGTTACAACTGGTCAAAATGTAGTAGATGCGATTGAACAAAATGATGAAATAAAAAAGTTAATCATTGTTAGAAAAGGCGAAGAAGCTAAAAAATTTGATGCAGTAAAAACATTTTCTGATTATTTTGCAAACAAAGGAGAAGATGATAAAAAACAAGCAGCGATTCAGGCTGAAGCTAGAGCAAAGCAAATCGCAATTGAGGCTGAAGCTAAAAAAGTTTATGACGAAAAGTATGCACCTGTAAAAGCTGATAAAGTAAAATATTTAGCGGGTGCAAAAGCAACTGCAAGCAAATCGGCTACTGGATTAGAAACAAAAATTCTTCAAACAGGATCTGGTAAAAAGCCAACTGATGGGTCAACAATTTACATACATTATGCTGGTTATTTAGAAGACGGAAGTCTTTTTGATAGTAGCTACGAAGAGGTTAACAAAGTTTATGGTAAATTTGATGCAAATAGAGCTTCTCAAAACGGCTATCAACCATTTCCTTTTGAAGCAGGAAAAAAGGACGGTTTGATTCCAGGATTTCTTGAAGGAATAAGTAATTTATCCTTTGGAGACAAAGCACTATTATTTATACCCTCTAATTTAGGATATGGAGAACGTGGAGCAGGAAATGTAATTCCACCAAATTCGAATATCATTTTTGAAGTAGAATTGTTTGAAACCATACCAACTGCTGAACCAAAAAAATAGTTGTTATTATGAATAAAAAATGGGATTCACTTTGCTGTAAATCCCATTTTTATTTTTGATTACCTAATTTATAATTACTTACTGTTAAACTTCCAGTCAAACTCATCTTTACTATTAATAATGGCTCCAAGTTCTACTTTTACAACCTCTTCAAATTCAGTTTGCAGGATTAGCCAATGATCTTCGTTAAAGTAGTTCTTGAAAGTATCAAATTCTTCTTGCGTAAATTTTACGAGTCCTTTCTCAGCCAATTCCTTTTTAACATCACTGATTTTTTTTCCGATTACTGTTGTTCCTAATACCTGCAATTCAGAACTAGAAGCCACAATATAACCTAATTTAAACGCTTCGTCTTTATAGAAAGTCAAACGCATTTTTAAAGAATTATAAGCTAAAATAATGTTATCATCCTCATCTTTATAATTCCTATTGGGCTGCCCGTAAATAGCAATTACATCGTTTTGTTTCATCCCGAAAAGGAGTTTATCTATTCCTGATTTTAGGTTTACTTTCATTTTATGTCAATTTTACCCAAAGATATTTAATTTGATTGTTTTATTAATTAGAATCTGAACTATAATCACAAAACAAACTATAAATAATTTTTATGTATTGTATTAAAAAATAATATAAAAATTTATGCTTTATTATTTATAGATTTGTTTAAAAATATAAAAAATCATGAAACAATTTATTTATTTATCAGCAATTTGTCTCCTATTTACTAATTGTGTAACCATTAAGCCAGGAGAAGTAGGTTTAAAACAAAAATTAGGAAAACTTTCCGAAAAAGTACATCCGCAAGGACCCGTTTTTTTTAACCCATTTATTTCAAGAATTATTCGAACTTCAATTCAAACAAGAAACTTAGAATTAAGTTTAAATCTACCTAGTAAAGAGGGTTTGAGTATTAACTCACAAATATCAATACTTTATCGACTTGAAAAAACTGAAGTGGTAAAGATTGTAAACGATTTAGGTTTGAATTATGAAGGTATCATTGCTAATGTATTTAGATCAGCGTCGGCAGATGTCTGCTCTCAATATTTTGCAAAAGACATGCACTCTGGGAAAAGGTCAGATATTGAATCTGATATTCAAAAAAGGATGTCTAATAATTTACTAAATAAAGGAATTGTTATAGAGTCTGTGTTGATGAAAAGTATTCAACTACCACAAGGTCTATCACAATCTATAGAAAGCAAATTACAAGCGGAACAAGATGCAATGCGTATGGAATTTGTTTTAAAACAAGAAAAATTTGAAGCCGAAAGAAAAATTATTGAAGCTACAGGAACAAGAGATGCACAAAAAATTATTTCAGAAGGCTTGACTGATGAAATACTAAAACTTAGAAGCATAGATGCATTTAATGAATTATCAAAATCTCCGAATGCAAAAATAATAGTAACCGATGGTAAAGCACCATTTTTAATAAATTAATACCTAAAAAATGCAAAGAATCACAATCGCAAAAGGCGACGGAATTGGTCCAGAAATTATGGACGCCACTCTAGAAATTATTAAAGCTGCAGGTGCACAACTTGAGTATGATGAAATAGAAGTAGGTGAAAAAGTATATCTTTCAGGGAACACTTCAGGTATAGCTTCTGAATCATGGGACATTATAAGAAGAAACAAAGTCTTCCTTAAAGCTCCAATCACAACTCCCCAAGGTGGTGGATATAAAAGTTTGAATGTAACGACACGAAAATTTCTAGGATTGTATTCAAATGTTAGACCTTGTGTTAGTTTACACCCTTTTGTAGAAACGAAACATCCTAAAATGGATATTGTTATTGTTAGAGAAAATGAAGAAGATTTATACGCAGGAATTGAGCACCAACAAACAGATGAAGTTGTTCAATGTTTAAAAATAATTAGCCGCCCAGGTTGCGAAAAGATTGTTCGTTATGCTTTTGAATATGCAAAAGTATACGGAAGAAAAAAAGTTACTTGTTTTACAAAAGACAACATCATGAAACAATCGGATGGATTGTTTCATCAAGTTTTCGATGAAATTGCAACAGAATATCCAGAAATTGAAAACGAACACTGGATTATTGATATAGGAGCTGCAAAAATGAGTGATACTCCAGAAGTTTTTGATGTAATTGTTACATTAAATTTATACGGCGATGTATTGTCTGATATTGCTGCACAGATTGCTGGATCTGTTGGTTTAGCTGGATCTGCTAATATTGGAGAAGAGTGTGCTATGTTCGAAGCAATTCATGGATCAGCTCCCCGTCGTGCAGGACAAAATTTAGCTAACCCTTCTGGATTGTTAGAAGGAGCTGTTATGATGTTGAATCATATTGGTCAAACAGAAATTGCAGAAAAAGTACAAAATGCTTGGCTTAAAACTATTGAAGATGGTATTCATACCTATGATATTTTTAAAGAAGGAATCAGTAAACAAAAAGTGGGCACTAAAGAATTTGCACAAGCAATAGTGGCTAATCTAGGTAAAAAACCATCTCTACTTAAAGAAGTTTCATATGCCAAAGAAGCTGTTCTTAACTTACCTAAATATGTAAAAAAACCTGCTGCTAAAAAAGATTTAGTTGGTGTCGATATTTTTGTTCATTGGAATGGAACCAACCCTGATGAATTAGCAGAAAAAATTCAAAAGCTAAATAATGACAGTGTCAAACTTTCTATGATTACTAATAGGGGAATTAAAGTATGGCCTGACGGATTTAGTGAAACCTTTTGTACTGATCATTGGCGTTGTAGATTTAAACCTTTCAACAGCCATCAAATAGACAAACAATCGATTATTAAACTGTTGTTAAGTGCAATCGATAATGGAATAGATTCTATAAAAACAGAAAACCTATATGAATTTGACGGAAAACCTGGCTATTCATTGGGTCAAGGACAATAATTCAATACTTTTAATTTTATTCCAAATTAAAAAAGTGCTTAGTTATAATTTTTAACTAGCACTTTTTTGTTTTATTTATTTTTTGAATTTATTTTTTCTAAAATTAATATTCAAAAACCCCGTATTCACTTCTAATAGTTAGTTTTTTTGTAGTAGATTCCTCTACACTACCAACAATTTGCGCCGCTACACCAAACGATTCTGAAATAGCAATTATATCATTAGCCATATTTTCTGGAACATATAATTCCATTCGATGCCCACAATTGAAAACTTGGTACATTTCTTTCCAATCGGTTTTAGATTGTTCCTGTATCAATTGAAACAAAGGTGGTATTGGAAATAAATTGTCTTTAATAATGTGTAAATTTTCTATAAAATGTAAAATCTTAGTTTGGGCACCACCGCTGCAATGCACCATTCCATGAATCTCTTTTGAGGTATAGTTTGATAAAATTTCTTTAATAATTGGCGCGTAAGTTCTTGTTGGAGAAAGAACCAACTTACCCGCATCTATTGGGGAGTTTTGTACAGCATCGGTCAATTTTACTTTACCTGAATACACCAAATCGATTGGCATTTGCGAATCGTAACTCTCTGGATACTTATGAGCTAAATAGTTATGAAAAACATCATGTCGAGCCGATGTTAATCCGTTGCTTCCCATTCCGCCATTATAAGAAGTTTCATATTTAGCTTGACCAAATGAAGCCAAACCTACGATAACGTCTCCAGCTTTTATATTTGCATTATCTATCACATCGCTTCGCTTCAACCTAGCGGTAACGGTAGAATCGACAATTATTGTTCGAACTACATCGCCAACATCAGCCGTTTCGCCTCCAGTTGAAAATATCGTTACACCGTAATTCTTTAGTTCGGAAATGAGCTCTTCTGTTCCATTAATTATTGCTGAAATTACTTCGGCTGGAATAAGATTTTTGTTTCTGCCAATTGTAGAAGAAAGCATAATATTATCAGTAGCTCCAACACATAACAAATCATCAATATTCATGATTAATGCATCTTGGGCAATACCTTTCCAAACAGAAACATCACCAGTTTCTTTCCAATACATATAAGCCAAAGACGATTTAGTACCAGCGCCGTCTGCATGCATAACCATACAATAGTCGCTATCTTGCGTAAGGTAATCTGGAACTATTTTACAAAAAGCTTTTGGGAATAATCCCTTGTCGATATTTTTTATAGCATTATGAACATCTTCTTTTGAAGCCGAAACGCCTCGAAGTGCATATCGTTTTGAAGTATCTGAACTCATTTGTTGTAGTTAGTTATGCCTGTCTGCCAACAGGTAAATTGTTGTGGAGCAAAGATAGGAATTTGAATTAGGATTCTGAATAATGAAATTTAGTTTTGTGAAACTAATTTTCTATAATCAAAACCTCAACTCTACGATTTTCATCTTCTTCTTGAGGATTTTTCTCTGGAATTGGGTGAATTGGTTTTGAATTTCCAAAACCTTTATACGAAAGCCTATTCCTATTAATTTTATTTTGAATTAAATACAAATATATCGCTTTTGCTCGGCGTGTTGAAACATCTTCATAATCAATAACTTTTTGACAACAAATATGACCCTGTATTTCGATTTTTAGTTTTGGATATTGTTGTAAAACGCATAATAATTCATACAAACTCTCATTAGATTCTGAAACAATTTTAGCCGAACGATCTTTGAAATAAATATTTTTAAGTAATAATAAATCTCCCGCTTTTGCATCCTTTATTTTCTCAGTAAATGTATCATTCTGAATTTCTTCCTTAGTCTTTGCAATAGCAGCTACCGATTCAACAATAATGGGTTCCTCTAAAGATTCTGAATTTGATTCTTTATTTGTATCAGCTTCTTTGTTATAAAAAATAGTCACTTTTCTGTTTTCGGATTGTGTTTTAGACTGTTGAAAATCTTCACCAAAACCAATTGCTTCGTAATTATCATAAACAACAATATTATTATTTTTCAAAAAAGCATAAACTTCTTTAACTCTTCGAATAGAAAGTGTGTCATTATATCTATTCGAACCTACCCAATCGCAATACCCATATATTTTTGAAACTTCTATATTTGGATCATTGTTATACCAATTTAGTATTTTCTCCTTTTCTATTGCATTGATTTTTGGTTCATTAAAATCAAAATAAACATCAAATTGTTCTTGAACATAGCCATTTATGGTAAGTACTTGTGCAAAACTATTTAAAGTAAATAATAGCAATAGGAATGGTATGATTTTTTGTTTCATATATGTAAGTTTATTATTTAATAGTCATATATGGTATCGATTTATCTATTTGTAATCATAATTTCTACCCTTCTGTTTGCTGCACGTTGTGTTTCATCTTTTTCAGGTAATGTATAAATGGGCTGCGAACTACCAAATCCTTTAAAAGTCAACCTGTTTTCGTTAATGCCATTTGCCACTAAAAAGTTATTGATGGCTTTAGCTCTTTGTGTCGATAAATCTAATCTATCAACTGGCATACAACACAAATGTCCTTGAATTTCGATTTTGAGATTTGGATTTTTTTGCATCACAACTAGCAATTCATAAATTTTCCCTTTTGAATTTGGAACAACAATATAAGTATTAATTTGAAAATTCAAGTTCTCTAGTTTTAACTTTTCTCCTATAGAAGCTTCGCTCATTTTTTGCATAAAATCAACATCTAGCTTGTATTCTGATTGAGATCCGTCAGGATTATCAAAAACTAATTTTTCAGGATATTGTATGGCTACTTTAGATAATTTTGTTGGATTTTCTTTAATTCCAAGGATTTCATTTTCATGAATAAAATCTTTAGACTCGATATAAAAAAGAGTTACTTTCCTGTTTTCTGCCTTAATTTTAGAATAAGAATGTAACTCTCCAAAACTTCTTGTTTTAAAATCTTCTCTAATATTTACCTTATCTTTAATTACATTATAAACAAAATTGATTCTTTTTTTGGCTAAAGTATCATTAAATCCAAAAGAACCATCCTCATCACAAAAACCATGAATTCCTAGAACTTTTATCATTGGATTTTCATTAATCCATAGACTCAATCTTTGACTTTCGCTAGGAGTAAACTCATATTTATTACTTTCAAAATAAATCGAAAATTGCTCTTGTGCTATAACTGAAGTTATAGAAAACAAAAAAAGTAGAAGTAAAAAATTGAGTTTCATTCGTTAGTTTAAGAATACCGAAAGTTACAAAAATTTTATTTCGTTAATAGTAATTCTCTATATTTTGTTAAGGTCCAAATTTGGTCGTCTACAAGCAACTCTAATCTATCACAATGATTTCTAATAACTTCGAAATAAGGCTTCACATTATTACAATAGGCCTCAGCCATTGACTGAGCATTTGTCAAATTATTGGCTTTTTTTCTTTCATTAGTCATTTCTTCTACTTTAGAATTAATCCCTTCAATGTGTAATGAAATTTCTTTAATAAGTAAGATTTGCTCTTTGGCAATGGTTTCAAATTCAGTTCCAAAAATCTCTTTTAATCCCTTAACATTTTCGATTAAAGTATTTTGATAACGAATCGCTGTAGGGATTACATGATTCTTAGAAATATCTCCTAAAACCCTACCTTCTATTTGAATTTTCTTGGTATATTCTTCTAATTCAATTTCATAACGAGCCTCAACTTCAATATGATTCATAACTCCCATTTCAGAAAACAAATCTAATGCTTGCTTAGAAGCCCTTGCTTTTAAAGCTTCTGGAGTAGTCTTAAAATTACTCAAACCTCTTTTTGCTGCCTCAATTTCCCATGCTTCACTGTAACCGTCTCCTTCAAAAAGAATTTTCTTAGACAGCTTGATATATTCTCTCAAAACATTAAATACCGCCTCATCTTTTTTTAGCCCTTTTTTATCAATTAAAGCATCGACTTCAATTTTGAAATCTTTTAATTGTTTCGCAACAATCGTATTTAATGTAGTCATTGCATTCGAACAATTTGCAGACGAACCCACAGCTCTAAATTCAAATTTATTACCTGTAAATGCAAATGGAGAAGTTCTGTTTCTATCGGTATTATCTAAAAGCACATCAGGAATTTTACCTACTACATTTAATTTTAAATCTGTTTTTTCCTCTGGAGATAATTTTCCTGAAGTTACGCCTTCTAATTCGGCTAAAACTTTGGTTAATTGTTCGCCAATAAAAACTGATATTATAGCTGGAGGCGCTTCATTTGCTCCTAACCTATGGTCGTTACTTGCCGTTGCAATTGCAGCTCTCATCAACGATTCGTAATCATTTACGGCTTTAATAGTATTGATAAAAAAAGTTAAAAATTGCAAATTACTCATTGGCGTTTTACCTGGGCTTAGCAAGTTTACTCCTGTATCAGTAGCTAATGACCAGTTATTGTGCTTACCAGATCCATTTACGCCTTTGAATGGTTTTTCGTGTAAAAGCACCTTAAAATGATGACGTTCAGCAACTTTTTCCATTATATCCATCAACAAACAATTATGATCTACTGCCAAATTGGTTTCTTCAAAAATAGGGGCCAATTCAAATTGATTTGGCGCCACTTCATTGTGTCTTGTTTTTACTGGAATGCCAAGCAACATGCATTCTTGCTCTAAATCTCGCATATAGGTTAGAGCGCGACTCGGAATTGAACCAAAATAATGATCGTCTAATTGTTGTCCTTTTGCAGAAGTGTGACCTAATAAAGTCCTGCCAGTCATCACTATATCTGGACGAGAATTGGCTAATGAACGGTCTATAAGAAAGTATTCTTGCTCCCATCCTAAAGTAGCAGTAACTTTTTTTACATTTTTGTCAAAAAATTTACAAACCTCTGCCGCAGCCTCATCCATAGCCGATAATGCTCTTAAAAGTGGAATTTTATTATCTAAAGCCTCACCAGTATAAGAGATAAAAACAGTTGGAATACATAAAGTAGTACCGTAAATAAAAGCAGGTGATGTAGGATCCCAAGCCGTATATCCTCTCGCCTCAAAAGTATTTCGTATTCCTCCATTAGGAAAACTAGAAGCATCTGGTTCTTGCTGCACTAATTGACCACCACCAAATTTCTCAACAGGATCACTACCATCATAAGAGGTCTCAAAAAAAGCATCATGCTTCTCAGCTGTTGCTCCTGTAAGCGGCTGAAACCAATGAGTATAGTGAGTAACTCCTTTAGAAAGTGCCCATTCTTTCATTCCCATGGCTATGTAATCAGCTAACTTTCTATCTATTTTTGTCCCGAATTGGATTGCACCTTTAACACCTTTTAAAGCATCAGAAGTCAAATATTGCTTCATTGCTTTTTCATTAAAAACATTTGAACCAAAAAGTTTAGATTTTCTATCAATTTCTTCAAAATGAATTGGTTTTCTTCTTGAAGCATCTTTTAAAGCCTGAAATCGTAAAGTTGCCATAATTATTATTTTTTTATCAAATGTAATTATTATTTATTATATACAAAAAATATCAATTTTAAAATTTTACCCTACCAAAAATAGGGTATTCATAAAAATCATTCTTAAAAAGACATATTTTACCCTTAATTTTTACTCCTAAGGAATTTAATTTATATTTGCATAGAAATAGAATTAAAAAATTAATTTATATAATTATGGCTAAAATAAAATTAGAGTACATTTGGTTAGATGGATACGAACCAACTCAAAATCTTAGAAGTAAAACTAAAGTTGAAGAACACGAAAATTTTCAAGGAACATTAGCAGAATTAGGAAATTGGTCTTTTGACGGTTCTTCAACAAGACAAGCTGAAGGTGGATCATCTGATTGTTTGCTTGTACCCGTAGCTATTTATCCAGATCCAACTAGAATCAATGGTTATTTAGTAATGACTGAAGTAATGAATGCAGATGGAACTCCACACCCTTCAAACGGAAGAGCAACTATTGACGATGATGGCGATTTTTGGTTTGGATTCGAACAAGAATATTTCATCATGGATACTAAAACATTATTACCTTTAGGTTTTCCTGTAGGAGGCTATCCTGCCCCACAAGGAATGTACTACTGTTCAGTAGGAGGTAAAAATACTCACGGTAGAAAATTAGTTGAAGAGCATGCTGACTTATGTATTGCAGCTGGAATCAACTTTGAGGGTATTAACCAAGAAGTTGCTTGCGGACAATGGGAATTCCAATTATTTGCTAAAGGTGCTAAAAAAGCAGGTGATGAAATTTGGGTTGCCAGATATTTATTAGATCGTTTGACTGAAAAATACGGTTACTATATTGAATACCACCCTAAACCATTAGGAGATACTGATTGGAATGGTTCTGGTATGCATGCTAACTTCTCTAACGAAGTACTTAGAACATGCGGAGACCAAGCTACATATGAAAAAATTTGTGAAGCTTTCCGTCCTGTAACTGCTGAGCACATCGCTGTTTATGGAGCTTACAATGACCAACGTTTAACTGGAAAACATGAAACAGCATCTATACATGATTTCTCTTACGGAGTATCTGACAGAGGGTGTTCTATTCGTATTCCTTTAATGACTGTACAAAAAGGTTGGAAAGGTTGGTTAGAAGATAGAAGACCAGCATCAAATGGAGATCCTTACAAAATTGCAGCAAGAATTGTAAAAACTGTTAAATCAGCTTTGTAATTCCTAATTTTATATAATTAAAGTGCTTTCGTTTTGAAGGCACTTTTTTTTTAAAGTAGTTTAGAAATATTAAATACATAAAGTATCTTTGAACTTTAAAACTCAATATCATGATTGTTTGGATATCTTTTCTAATACTAATTTTATTAATTCTTGCATTAGATTTAGGTGTTTTCAACAAAACACCTCATATTATTTCTAGTAAAGAAGCCAGTAAATGGACTGCAATTTGGTTCTCGTGTTCGATGCTATTTTCTGGAGCAGTTTATTGGCTATATACCACTGAATATATTTCGAATCCAAACCACTATACTTCTGAGATTGCAGCCATGAAATTTATTACGGGTTATTTAATTGAGCTTTCACTGAGTATAGATAATATTTTTGTAATCGCTCTGATTTTTGCCGCTTTTAAAATCCCTCAAAAATACCAACATCGTGTTTTGTTTTGGGGAATTATAGGTGCTATCGTGTTTCGTGGTCTAATGATTTTCTTTGGCGTCTTGTTGATTAACAAATTTACTTGGACAACCTATATTTTTGGAGCCTTTTTACTCTTTACAGCTATAAAAATGCTTTTTACTGGAGAAGAGAGTGAATTTGAACCTAAAAAATCTTTTGTATACAAAACTTTAGGGAAAATTATCCCAATAACTAGTATAACAGATAAGGAACACTTTTTTATAAAAATTGAAAATAAAACATTTGCAACTCCATTATTTGTTTCCTTAGTAGTCATAGAAGTAATGGATGTAATTTTTGCTGTTGATAGTGTACCAGCAATTTTAGCCATTACCTCTGATCCGTTTTTGGTATTTAGCTCTAACATTTTCGCTATCTTAGGATTACGATCGATGTATTTCTTTTTGGCAAATATGTTAGAGAAATTTAGTCATTTAGAATATAGCTTAATTGCAATTTTAAGTTTTGTAGGTTTAAAAATGTTATTACATGACTATATAGAAATTCCTGAATGGTTTTCGTTAGGATTTATAGCAACTTCATTAATTATAGGTGTACTAGTTTCTATAAAAATGAGTGAGAGTGAAAGTGAGAGTGAGACTGAATAAAAATTAATTTAAAAAAATGTTTATTTTTTTAAATTACTTACGATTCCTTTTATTTCTTGTTCCTTACTTTTAGGATAAATGAGCAAAACATTGTCTTTATCTACAATTATAAAGTCTTCTAATCCGTCTATAATCACCAATTTATCTTTAGATGTGCTAATAATATTGCTTGATGCATTATTTAATAAAACGGTTGCGTTTACTACGGCATTATTATTTTCATCTTTATGTAGCTTTTCGTGCAATGAACCCCAAGTTCCCAAATCATTCCAATCGAAAGTAGCAGGTAAAACATAAACATTTTTTGCGTTTTCCATAACAGCATAGTCAATCGAAACATCTTCCGATAAACCATAATTTTGGTCAATAAATGACTGTTCTTCTTTAGTATTATAACTTTCAAAACCTTTTAAAAATAGGGTATTCATTTTTGGTTGAAATTTTTCGAAAGCTTCTAAAATTGATTTTACGCTCCAAATAAAAATCCCTCCGTTCCATAAAAAATTACCACTGGCTAAAAACGATTTTGCCGTTTCAAAATCTGGTTTTTCTCTAAATTGATTTACTTTCTTTATTGAATTTGTATCTTTTTTATCAAACTCAATATATCCAAAACCTGTATTTGGAAACGTAGGCTGAATTCCTAAAGTCATCAATGCGTTCTCTTTAGTACAAAAATCAAAACAGTGTTGCAAATTTTCAGTAAAAGTTCTCTCATCCTCAATCCAATGGTCGCTTGGTGCAACTACCATAAGCGCATCAGGGTTTTGCTTTTTTATTTTTAAAGAAGCATATAAAATACATGGAGCGGTATTTCGCATGGCTGGTTCTAACAAAACTTGCTCTTGTTTTACCAATGGTAATTGCTCTAAAACAAGTGAATTGTATTTTTCGTTTGTTAAAATCAATATGTTCTCAACTGGAATTAATTGAGACAATCTACTAAAGGTTTTCTGAATTAGTGTATCGCCAGAACCCAACATATCGTGAAATTGTTTAGGAAACTCGGTGGTACTTACTGGCCAAAATCGAGATCCTACTCCACCTGCCATTATGATTGCGTAATAATTTTTATTCATTTTTTAATTTTAAAGCAATAAAGTTACAAAGTTACAAAGTTGCATATTCATTTGCTCATTATCCTGGAATTATTTCTACCTCAGCATTGGCATTAAAGAGAAATAATTTGCCCGTTTTTATTTCTAAACATTCGTATCGTTTTACACGAAGTCCATTTTTTTTAAAAACTCTACCATTTTTAATTCTAAACAAACTTCCGCTTGGCACTTCATGAATAAAATGTATATCTACTTTTCGTTCGTCAAATTGTTTTAATGCAAATGCCAATCGTGCATCAGTATCGCTACTAGCGGTAGGATTTCTAAAATGATTGGCAACTAAAGGCAATACTGAATGTGGGAAAATCTCTGGTCTAATAAACGGAACCATCATTCGCTGAAAAGTAATTTTCCATTCATTACCATGAGGCTTGATGTTTCTTCCAAATTTTTCAAAAGCAACCAAATGTGAAATTTCGTGGACTAAAGTAATAAGAAACCGATACTTATTTAGATTGGCATTAACTGTAATTTCGTGTTTTCCGCCAATTGATTTTCTATAATCGCCATGACGAGTTTGTCGTTCATTAACAATTTTGAGATGAACGTTATTGCCCTTAATTAATTCAAAGCAAATTTCAACTGAATGTTCTGGTAAATATTTTGATAATACTTCGCTCAAATTTTAAGGAGTTGATGATGAAACTTGCAACACTTTTCCGTTGTAATATTTATTTCCTGTCAAAGCAAAATTAAAAATATAATCTGCCATTGCTGCTGCAGAAAGCGGCGCTTCATATCCAGGAAAAGCTTCTTGTAACATTTCGGTATTTACAGCACCAAGGGCTAAAACATTAAAAGCAATACCATTTTCTTTATATTCTTCGGCTAACAATTCTGACAAAGTAATAACCGCACCTTTGCTAGAACTATATGCCGATAACCCAGCAAATTTCATACTGCCTTGTATGCCTCCCATAGAACTTATGGTAACCACATGACTGCCTTTTTGCAAATACGGCAACACAATTCTAGTTAAATTAGCCACTCCAAAAACGTTGACTTTGTATATATTTTCAAATTCCTGAGCTGTTGTTTCGGTAAAAGGCTTTAACAATAAACTTCCCGCATTATGAATAAGTATATCTACAGTTGCCCATGAAGAAGAAATAAAATCTTTTACTTGATCTAAATCATCTTCTATAGATAAATCGACTGAAAGACAGGATATGTTTTCGTTTCCTAATAATCTTTTCGGAATGGTTCTAGACAATGCCAAAACTTGATGTCCAGCATTTGCAAATTGCAAAGCCAATTCTAGACCAATTCCGCGAGAAGTTCCTGTTATGATGATTTTTTTCATAAACCTTTTAAATTTATGCTAAAATAAAAAAAATCCCATCGAAATGGGATTTAAACAAACAAATAGTAACAACTTAATTTATTTTAACATTTCTAATTCTTGATTTTTTTAAACACTATACTAAACCAAACCTCTAGAAATAACTATACGTTGAATTTCAGAAGTGCCTTCATAGATTTGAGTAATTTTAGAATCGCGCATCATTCTTTCTACATGGTATTCGGCTACATAACCATTTCCGCCGTGAATTTGAACTGCTTCATTAGCAACTTCCAAAGCAATTTCTGATGCATATAATTTTGCCATAGCGCCTGAGTGAGCAATATCTTTACCTTCATCTTTTTCGCAAGCTGCTTTCAATATTAATAATTTAGCAGCCGTAATCTTAACATACATATCGGCCAATTTAAAGGCAATAGCTTGATGCTTAAAAATTTCTTTCCCAAAAGCTTTACGTTGTTGCGAGTACCCTAGTGCCAATTCGTAGGCACCTGTTGCAATTCCTAATGCTTGTGAAGCAATACCAATTCGTCCAGCATTTAATACATTCATGGCAAATGCAAACCCAAATCCATCAGCTCCAATTCGGTTTTCTTTAGGTACTTTTACATCATTAAATAGTAACGAATGTGTGTCAGAACCACGAATTCCCATTTTCTTTTCTTTTGGACCAATTTCAAATCCAGCCCAACCTTTTTCAACAATAAAAGCATTGATTCCTTTATGTCCTTTTTCGATATGTGTTTGCGCAATGACTATATAGGTTGAAGCCGTTGAACCATTAGTAATCCAATTTTTTGTTCCGTTCAACAAATAATAATCTCCTTTATCAATAGCCGTAGTTTTTTGAGAAGTGGCATCACTACCAGCTTCTGGTTCAGACAAACAAAAAGCACCTAAAACATCACCTTTTGCAAGCGGAACCAAATACTTCATTTTTTGTTCTTCGTTTGCATATTTTTCTATACCCGCACAAACTAACGAATTATTTACAGACATAATGACGCAGGACGAAGCATCAACTTTTGCAATTTCGATCAACGCTAGAGCATAAGAAACATTATCTAGACCTGAACCACCATATTTAGGATCTACCATCATACCTAAAAAACCGAGCTCTGCCATTTTCTTTACCTGGTCTGAAGGAAATCTTGAATGTTCATCTCTTTCAATTACACCCGGCAATAACTCATTTTGAGCAAAATCTTTAGCCGCTTGTTGAATCATTAAATGTTCTTCAGTAAGATTGAAATCCATAGTTAAATTAGATAAAAATTGTGATTTATTTCAAATTTAATCAAAGGTAATTTTTTATTGCCATATTTTCAATTTTGATTTGTATTTTTGACTGATGCAACAGCAAAAGTACAATGTTATTGGAGTCATGTCTGGAACCTCACTTGATGGTATTGATTTGGCACATATTCTTTTTACAATTATTGATAATTTTTGGACTTTCGAAATTCTTGAATCTGAAACTGTTCAGTATAACCAAGATTGGATTTCTGAATTAAAAAAAGCGGTAGATTTCTCCACAAACGAGTTAAAAATCTTAAACACTAACTATACAGAACTATTAGGCACTGTTATTTTCGATTTTATTAAAAAATATAAAATTTCAAATCTCGATGCAGTATGTTCACACGGACATACTATTTTACATCAACCTCAAAAAGGAATTACTTTACAAATTGGCAATTTACCCAAAATTGCTTCTATTTGTAAACAGACTGTGGTGTGTAATTTCAGAATTCAAGATGTGCTTTTGGGCGGTCAGGGTGCTCCATTAGTGCCAATAGGAGATCAGATACTATTTTCTGAATATGATTATTGCTTGAATCTAGGGGGATTTTCAAACATTTCTTTTGAATCAAATAAAATACGTATTGCTTTTGATATTTCTCCTGTAAATACAGTTTTAAATTACTACTCAAATAAATTGGGCTTAGAGTATGACGATAAAGGGCAAGTATCTCGTTCAGGAAAAATCAATGAAACCCTTTTGAAAGAATTGAATACTATAGATTTTTACAAGTTAAGTTTTCCTAAATCCCTTGGATTTGAATTTGTAAAAGGAATTGTTTTACCCATAATTGAAAATCATTCGATTTCAATTGAAGATAAAATGCGAACTTTTACTGAGCATATTGCCCAGCAAATAGCATTGGCTTTAGATAGTTTTGAATCTTGCAATGACAAAAAAGGGAAATTATTAGTAACAGGCGGTGGAGCTTATAATGATTTTTTAATAGAAAGAACACAATATTATATACCAAAAATAGCAATAGTAATTCCCGATTCTAAATTGCTTGAATATAAAGAAGCCTTGATTTTTGCATTATTAGGTGTTTTAAAATTGCGTAATGAAATAAATGTTTTAAGTAGTGTAACAGGCTCTAATAAAGACCATTGTTCTGGTTATGTTTATAATTCAGATGAGGATTTAGATTTAAAATTGAATTAAACCAATAAAATAAACAATTTATTTTTTATATATTCGTTATGAAAAACAAGACAATCAATTAAAAAAATATGGAATTGACAGATTTAGAAAACAAAAAAAAGTCACTACTCATGACAACTGCATTATTTGCACTTTTGTTTTTACTGTTTTTTTATTTAAAATTCTCCAATCAAATTATACTTCCTACTCTTGAAGGTGGCGGTGGTGGCGGAGAAGTAGCTGTAAATTTTGGAGATAGTGATGTAGGCTCGGGCGATAATTTTCAATCCGTTGAAAAAGTAGTAGCCACTCCAAAACAAATACAACCAACTTCCTCTAATGAAAAAGAAATTGTGGTTAGCGAAAATGATGATGCTCCCGCAATTGCCGAAGTAAAAAAGCCAACTGAAAAACCTAAAAAAGTCGAAGTTGTAAAGCCCATAGTTAAAGAAGTTCCAAAACCTTCAAAATCAACTTCTGATGCCTTATCCAATTTATTAAACGGATCAAATAAAGCTGGAGATGGTGATGATAAAGAAGCTGGAAATAAAGGAAAATCTAATGGTGATAAAAATGCCAGCGGTTATAATGGCGGTGGAGGAAGCGGAACAGGAAGTGGCGGAGGAAACGGTTCGGGACAAGGTATAGGGACTGGAAGTGGTTATGGTACTGGTTCTGGGAGCGGTACAGGAAATGGCAACGGAAATTATCAATTAGGAAATAGAAAAGCTTTAAATAAACCTCAACCGAATTACATTTGCGATGAACAGGGAATAGTTGTAGTTCAAATAGCTGTAGATAAATCGGGTAAAGTTATTACTGCAAATCCTGGTATTAGAGGAACTACAAATGCTGCTAAATGTTTATTAGACCAAGCGAAAATTGCCGCATTAAATACCAAATGGCAATCAGACGATGCAGCTCCCGAAAAACAAGTGGGAAAAATTATTTATAATTTTAAATTAACTGATTAGGTAATTACTTTATTCCTCATACATTGTATATTTAATGGATTATCAAGAAACGGCGCAATGGATGTTTAATCAACTTCCTGTATATCAACTACAAGGCGCAATTGCTTATAAAAAAGATTTAACCAATACCATTCTTTTAGCCAATCATCTAGGAAATCCAGAGGCAGAAATTAAATGCATTCATGTTGCTGGCACAAACGGAAAAGGCTCAACATCACACATGCTGGCTTCCATTCTACAAGAAGCAGGTTACAAAGTTGGCTTATATACTTCGCCACATTTAAAAGATTATAGAGAACGAATTAAAATTAACGGAGAGGAAATTGACGAAGATTTTGTATGCAATTTTATAAATGAACACAAAAGTTTTTTTGAAAATAATGAATTAAGTTTTTTTGAAATGACTGTGGGTTTAGCTTTTGATTATTTCAAAACAAAAAAAGTTGATATTGCTGTTATCGAAGTAGGAATGGGTGGTAGATTAGATTCTACTAATATCATTACACCGCTAATTTCTGTAATTACAAATATTGGTCTAGATCACACTCAATTCTTAGGCACTACATTAGAGCGTATTGCTTTTGAGAAAGCAGGAATCATTAAATCAAAAATTCCTGTCGTGATTGGCGAATATACAAATGAAACTCGAACCGTTTTTCTAAATAAAGCTAAAGCATGTAATACTGAAATATATTTTGCCTCCGATAATTTTGATGTAACATATCCATCAGTCTTGAAAGGCGATTATCAAAATCAAAACAAAAAAACTGTTTTACAAACGATACAAATTTTGAATTCACAAAATGAATTTAATATCACAGAAACGAATATTATTGATGGATTATTAAAAATCATAAAAAATACTGGCCTTTTTGGAAGGTGGCAGCAAATAAATGAATTCCCAAAAGTAATTTGTGATACAGCACACAATAAACATGGACTAAATATTGTTTTACATCAAATTCAAAATGAAATATTCGACACGCTACATTTTGTTTTAGGAGTTGTAAATGATAAAGATTTAGATGATATTTTACCTTTATTTCCAAAAAAAGCTACTTATTATTTTTGTAAGCCTGATATCCCTAGAGGATTAGACGCGTCCTTTTTACAACAAAAGGCACTAGAATTTGGTTTGATAGGCGAAGTATATAATTCTGTTTCAGAAGCTTATAACAAAGCCTTAAAAACTGCTCAAAAATCAGACTTTGTATATGTAGGAGGTAGCACATTTGTAGTCGCAGAAATTTTATAAAATTTATTAATTTTTACTTGCATATCCAAAAAAGTGACTTATATTTGCACTCGCAATACGGAAGTAGTAATACCGAAAATATTGTATCCCGAAAGGGCGATTAGCTCAGCTGGTTCAGAGCACCTCGTTTACACCGAGGGGGTCGGGGGTTCGAACCCCTCATCGCCCACCATACCGGACAAATTCAATTTTTTTGAATTTGTCCTTTTTTTTGCCCTCTGTGAAAGGCTGTTAATACTAGTAATTCTCAAAAATAAGGGGTTTAAATCGGCGGTTCGAACTTTTTTATTTTCGAATTGAAACTTTTTCGGAAATATCGAACCAATTATTCTTCGTTTGCCCTCTATATCTGATTCATTATATTGATATTCAATAGATTTGAGCTTCATCAAAACATTTTCATAGATTTCAATAATCCTCTTTTTGTCTTCTAGTTCAACTTCATTTGATTTTAATTCTTGATGAATTTTATCGTACCGTTCTTTTGCAATTTTATATTCTGATTTGTCAATATTTCCTTCAACATATAAGTCTTGTAATCTAACTAATTTATCTTCTATACTTTTAACTTTTTCATAATGTTTAGGTCCCAATGCTTCTTTTCCAGATTGCTTTACTAATTGGTCTTTTATCATTTCAACTAATATTTTCTGAAATGGTTTTTCTATTGTAATTGATTGGAGGAAATCCGCAAACCAAAGATTCACGTCTTCAAGTCGGTATCTCTGATTACAAGGGCTAATGCAATGGTAATAGGTGTAATGTTTAGACCTGCCTTTTGAAGAACTTGCAGTTAATGGCGTTGAACATGCCGGACAAATTAAAAATCCTTTAAGGGGAAATTTTTCATTTATTTTTTTATGTGCAGTATGGTACTTTTTACATCTGTTATTCAATATGTCTTGTACTTTTAGAAAAAGTTTTTTAGTAATTATTGGTTCGTGTATTCCATCAACAACAGTTTCTTCTTCGTCTTTATAACCTTTTATAAAAACACCTCCATAATATAAGTGGTTTCTAAAAATAGATGCAATTGCGGTCATACTACTTTTAAAACCTTTTGCTTTTAATTTATTGAAAACTTCTTTTTGATTGTAAATTCCAGTTGACATTAACTCAAATCCTTCTTGAATATGTTTAGCATCGCCATTTGGCACTAATAATGGCTTCTTACTTGAATCAATTCCGTTCGAATATCCTTTAGGTGAATTTCCCACATATCTACCTTCTTTAAAAGCGCGTCTCATACCAGAGATAACATTCAAAGAACGGCGTTGGTTTTCTACCTCAGGAATTGAAAGATAGACAGCCAACATCAAACCTTGTTCAGGAACTGTTAAGTCAAGTGGTTGTTCAATCGCATTTACTTGGATTGAAAGTTGATTGAAAACTCCAATCATCTGATAGGACTCTGCTGTATTTCTAGAAAATCTATCCCATTTGATAAATATCATTTGGTGAATATCCTTTTTGTTTTTCTTACAGTACTCTAATAACTTCTTGAATTCTGGACGCTGAAAAGTTTTAGCTGAAAAATCTTCCCTAAAAATATGTAGAACATTGAGATTATTGCTTTCACAATAGGTCAATAATTTTTGTTCCTGATCGCGCAGGGAATATCCTCTACCTGCTTGTTCATCTGTAGAAACCCTAACATAAAGAATTACGTTTTTCATTTTTTGTTGACTTTAAAAGGTTATTCACCCAAACATCAGCAAATACTGCAAGCATTTGCATTATTTCTGTTATTTCTTGGTCTGTGTACTTTTTATCTGCTTCTGTGTTTAAAATTTGTTTTACTTTTTCAAATTCCATTTTTTACCTTTATGAGCCAAAAGAAGTAGAACATACTTGTTTGTGCTTTTAGGCGGTTTGGTGCTAAGGGACACTTAGGACATTATTCTTTTTTTAAAATTTCTTTTCTTGTATTGTTAATAATCAAATGTTTTTCATTTCTATAAACCAACTCAATTTTTTCATATTGTTTTAAACCCAATATCCTCCTTACTTCTTTAGCGTGTTCATTTTTAACATCTGCTTCAAAAGTCAAATTCAGAGTAATATCACCGCTTTGATGTTTGTTAACTTTTATTTCTTTGCACAAATCATCATTTAGGGCGTCAATAATTTTTTTTTCGTTTTGATTGAACAAATCAAATTGGAAGTTGTACTTATCAAAGTTGGAGTTTTCAAACATTTTAGCTACTAAAGGCAGCATCGGAACGTTTATAAAGGTATCTTTAATTATACTATTAGATATTGATTCCGCTATGTGAACAGAAGAATTACCACTATTGTTTTTCAAAAATTCCACTTCTACAGCATCGCTATTTTTTTTTATAATTAAAGACACAGCAATTTCTCTAACTAAAATATCAAATAAAATTCCGCCAATATTTTGAAATAAGATGACATTTCTTTTATCAATAATCTTGTCAATTAATGTAAAAAAACTTCCATCAAGCAAAAGTGGTTTAATTATTTCTTGATATTCATCGGGAATTTTCTTAAGTATTGTATTTATAAATTCATCTTTTGATGTTGAGTCTAATTTATCTTGATTTAATTGAATATTAGAATACAAAACATCTTTTACAGCTCTGATGGTTGGAAAATCAATATTAAACTCTCTAAGTTCTTTGATGATTGATAACCACAGCGCATCAAATACATTTAACAATACCTTCTCTCTTTTTTCAATACTATCTGATTTATTTTCTTTTGGGATATTTAATAAATTCTCTTTTTTCCAGTGGAGGTAATTTCTTGAAGGTATATCCAACAAGTTAATGGGGATTTTCTTTTCAAAAATTTTCGGATAAAAATCGTATATGCTCATTGTACTGTTTTTTATATATCACAAACGTACTATAATTTAATTTGATTACATAATTGTAATTAATATTTATTTTATATTTTTGCTTAAAATAAACAATTGATATGAAAAAACCAATAAAATTTTGTAAAAACCCAAACTGCCAAGATGAAATTCTTGATTACAAATCTTCAAAAAGAGAATACTGTAATGATTATTGCAGAAACCATCACGGTCATAAAAGGCGAACGGAATATAATTTAGAATTTACTAATTTTAAAAATGGTATGACTGCAAACTATAAAGTTTTAAAATTTTTACGAGATGCAGGAATTCTAGGAGAAAAACTTGAAAGAATAATTAAAATGGGATTTGACCCAAAATACCTTCCGCAAAAAAATATAGATAACGAATTTAGCCCTAACATAGCTTATTACATTATTAAAGATATAATATTCGGATTAGACCCAGAAACAGATACGATAATATTTTATTCACCTAAAAAATTAAACAATGAAAAATAATACCCTAACCCCAAGACAACTAATGTTGTCGCCTAACGTATTAGCTTATGACTTAGGTCAAATTCCTACGCCAGAAAAAATAGAAAACACCAAAATAGCAACCTACGTTTTAATTGGTGTATTGGTAACAATGACATTAGGATTAATTTCCTATCGAGTCTACGAAATTCACCAAGACAACAAAAGCAAAAAACTAAATTATGTCTAATAAAAAAAATCAGTGATAATAGCTGATAATCGATAATCACTGATTTAATCTAGTTGTTATTAGTAATAACTAGTTTTCATCAGTAATTACCGACGATTACTCGTTTTAAGCATTATTATTTACCGATTAAAATTCGATAATTCATCGGTAATTTACAATTGAGATTTAATACTTAAAAAATGAGTTTTTATAAAATTAACAAATCAGGATTTAATAATAACAGTAGTCTTCGAATTAACCGAATTATATTTCATCCATTTCGTTATTATTTAGAGCTATATATCCATCAGTCCAATTATACTATCTGCGAAATTTATATAAAAACCCAAATCAATTTTTTTATGCAATGGATACAAATATTAACACCTAGTTTTTTTTTAAGTGAATTATCACATAATTCTTGTCAGCTATTTTTGGATAATTAATATGCAAACTTTTATGCGCAACACTGGCTTTTAATCTACAGGTAGAATACCTTCCATCCGTTGTTTTTCCATCTCCTTCAATATGTTTGTTACCTATTGAATTAACCTCTTATGCTACTTTATATGTTTTTTATAAAATTTTTGGAAAAAGATTGGAAGTTCCCTTTCAGACTTAACATCGAATATAGTTTCAATTTTGGCATTTATTGGTAATGTCGTCTGAGGGTAACAATTATAAATAGCTCCCGAAACAATAATTGAAACAAGTAAACAAAATAATATTTTCTGGTAGAGAACTAGTGGTTGGATAAATAGAAAACTCATTTATTCCTCTTTAGAAGACCCTTCCTCTTTTTTCCTTTTAGCTCTTTTTGACAGCATTATCACCGTTATTATAAATATGGGAAGAAGAGCTGGCATAGCAGGGAGTTCTAATTCTCTTCGCCAGGTCAAAACTATGAATGCTACCAAACTAATAAGAGCTAAAGCCAAAGAAAATTTATAGAGCCATTTTAATTGATTCGAGTTTAGTTTTTTCATAATCGTTTTTTGTATTTGTTGTTAATTTATTCTCCTTTAGAAGACTCCTCTTCCTTTTTTTTGCTTTTAGCCTTTTGTAATACTATGACTGAAATAAACATAAATAGTAAAGGCAACCATGGCATTTTCGGATGTTCTATCCAGTTGTTCCAGTCTAAACCAACTTGTAGTAGTATGGTAATTAATGTCAACGCTGCAAAAACTTTAGTTATTACATTTAATTGATTCGAGTTCAGTTTTTTCATAATCGTTTTATTTAATTTCTTATTTATATATTTCTTCTAAAATATCTTCACTTAGTGTAGTTATATTTTGGTAGTTTTCGATAGAGGATTTTGACATTAGGATTATATTTTGTAAATTTATTTGAACCTTTTTATTAAAAATAATTTTTTTTCCATTTCCATCAATGTCTGATATTATTTCACTTGTTTTCAATGTTATTTGTCTGATATACTCATCCTGAATAGATGCAGCCGGCATGGCTTGTTCATAATATTCAAGTATTAATTTTTTTAATTTTTTATTTTCAATAAACCCAATTTTTCCGCTTGATTTGAAGCCTTCATAATTGCCACTCCTGCTTTTTAACCATATACTTGGAAATGAAGATATCTTAGTCGATAAATTACTTTTAAATAATGTACTATCTTTTCCGCCACTTAAACTATCATACTTCTTCTCGCTAAGATTTATGATGTAATTGAAATTTTCAATAGTTCTTTGATAAACCTTTTTAGCGTCAATTTGGCTTTCAATGTCAGCCTTTAAGTCCTCTTTCAAATCAGTTAAAAACTCTTTTACTTCTTTTTGTTGGTGTCTGTGTTCACTCCATGAATGCAACCATATTGAGAAAGATACAGCAAAAACAATGATAAATATTTCGATACCTATTTCTTTTATTTTTTCAACTGTGGAATGGTCAGAATTTTTTATTATGCTGACCGCTTTTTTTGAATGCTTTCTTATTTCGTCTTGCATAAATTATCTTTTTATTGTTTCTTTTTCTTCTTATTGTGTTTGATATCTAACCGAAATATCAGATAACAATCGATGCTCTAGCTCGTGTCGGCTTATTGAAAGCTTTTTCCTTAATCGTTTTATTTAATTATTATTAATTATTCTTTGATTCATTTGCTTTCTTTCTTTTTGCAACAGCAGAAAATCCCATACTTAAAAAAACAAGTGAGATACCAACAGGTTTTAATTCTGAATTTAGACTAGGATAGGCTTCTAAATAATTACTAAACTTTAAAGCTATTAAGCAAAAACTTAAAACAATAAAAGCAATCGCTACATTTTGATACACTTTTGATGAAATTTTCATAATTTAATATTTTACTATTTTCCTACTCGTTTAGCTTTTCGGTTACGCTTCGTTTTTTAGTGGTTTCTGGACTCCATTTTTTAAATAGTATAGCGATTTGAAGCTTGGCATTAATTATGTGAATCAATTTTTAATCTCAATATCAAGTTGTCGTCCCTCATTTATTGCTTTTTTGTCCATCGACATTCCAACTGCAATTCCGATTCCCATTCCTATTGGTAGACCAGCACCTAAAACACCCATATTTCCAGAAACAGAACCTATTGCAGCACCAATTGGTAGGCCAAATGCGCTCATCCCTAATAACATCCATAAATTTCTGTAATAATTTTTAGGCACTATTTTGTGTGTTTTTTCTACTTGTTTCAAAATTGCTGTTTGTTTTTGTTTTAACAGTTTAGTCAATTGAGTACCATTAAGAGTTGTTACATTTAATGTGTCAACACTTTCGTTTATTAATTTGTAAATGTCTTGACTCAACTCCTTTTTCTTTAATTCGTTAAGAAGTTCACCAAATTGCGCATACGTTCTATTCAGTTTTTCATCGTTAGAAAAGTCTGCTCTATTTTTAAGTTCTTTGATATTCATATTTTGTCTGTTTTTATTTTAAGCTGCCCGCCAACAAAAGGTTTCAAACAATAACCATAAATTCTAGAATAAGCTATCGTTTTATTTTAATAATTCTAACTGACGGGTTGATGTTAATTTATTTTGGTTCCTTATTCCTTATTCCTATGTTTATATACTAGAGTGAAAAAATCAGAGCATTCAGGTTTCACATATTACTCAATTCCTTGAAGCGGATGAAAGAACTTTATTTTGACATTTTAGCTGCTTCTGATTTTTGACTCCATTCTTTTTCCAGTTTCCTATCTCTTTTTACACTCCTGTCTCCATACGCATAAATTTCTACCAGTAAATCCATAGCCTCTGTATGCCCTTTATCTGCTGCAGCTGTTAAATACCGGACAGCTTCTTTTTCTGCACTCACATCTTTAAAATTATAGTCTTTGTAAATTTTACCAACTTTGTATAATGACCAAGTATCTCCATTTTCAATAGCTTTTTTATAACATTCCATAGCCGCCCCTGCACTTTTATCCCTACCAAGTCCACCTTCAAAAAGCAATCCTGCATATACCCAAGCATCTTTGTTGGTTGAATCTAGCTCTACAGCCTTATTATAAAAATCGTAAGCTAGTTTGTAATCTATTCCTACACCTTCACCATAATGATACAACTTGCCGATTTCTAAACAGCCTCGAGAAGAATTTTTCTCACAAGCCATACCGAACCATTTTGAAGCTTCAATATTATTTTTTGGAACTCCATTTCCGTGGTAGTATAACCATCCTATATTCAATATAGAAGTATCATATCCCAAATCCGCACCTTTACGATACCATTTCATGGCTTCTGTATTATCCTTAGAAACTCCTTTACCATCAGAATACATAACCCCAATTTTATTTATTGCTTCAGTGTGTCCGTTTTTCGAAGCCAATTTAAACCACTTCATTGCTTCAAGATAATCTATCGCCACCTCTTTGCCTTTATAATATATATAACCTATGTTATATGCTGCTAAAGCACATCCTTTTTGAGCACCCAACTTGTACCATTTTAAAGCACTACTAATGTCTTTTTCTACCGTAAATCCCATTTCATATATACCCGCAATCCTATCATCGGCTAGTCCATTGCCTAAATTAGATGCTTTTTTAAACCATTCTATAGCAAGCAAATGTTTTTCTTTTTTGTATTCTTCATTGCCTTTTATGTAGTCGGGCATTTGTTCCCATTTCTGAATTTGTAGTAGTGGCTTAACTTTTTGTTCTATTTCATATACTGTTTTGAATTTATCAGGAACAATGGCATCCTCATTTTTTTCCGAGAAATTCATGTATTTTTCTACTTCTGCAATCAACATTATAGTTTTTTTGTCTTTGACATTAGTGTAGTCGAATGTTTTGTCTAATGCCTGTATTTTTAAGAAAGACACATTAGGCGTCCATTTTTGAAGCAAATTTTCAACTTCTAATAAGCTAGTTAACGCATCCTCATACTTTTCTTCTGCAAACGCTTGTTCAGCGTTTTCATACTCTATTTTTGCTTTTAAATTTCCTTGAGAAAAGGAATAATTAGAAATTAGTAGAACCGTAAATGTTAGTAGTATATGTTTCATATTTTCTATGTTTATTGTAAATATCCATCGACAAGTTTTTCGTTATTTAAAAAACTAATTGCCACCGTACCATATTCCTGATGATATTCTAATACAATATAAAAATTAATGGAAGTATCTTCAGTAGAATTAGGCACCCTAACAATAATTCGTTGCCAACCAAATACTTCTTTACCTTCAATAATATATTTTTTATCATATTGGTTTAATGCTTTTTTAAAATAATTATAAATTGATAAACAATATTCATAAGGTTTATTTGTAGGGCCTGTAGAAACACTATACATTACAACTGCATTATCTTTATTTACTGCTGCTGATATTACGAAATCTTTTTTTCGTTCTTTTCTTGAGTATAAATTTTCTACAAAAAAATAAAAAAGTGGCATCCCGGAAATATTATTATTTTCATCTCCCCTTTTTAAGTTTGAATTTCTAAGAACTTCGTTTTGAGCCATGAAATTGTCATAACTAAGACCCAGTTTACACTGGAATTTTTTACATAAAGTATCGGCATAACGGATTAAATTTTTAATATTTTCTTTTTTTATCCTACCCTTTTCAATCTCTTGCTTTATTGCTTCATCTGAATCTGAAATGTTTTTTATTTCTCTACTTATCTGATAGATTTCTCTAAATTTGTCTTGAACAGCTTCTATAGTTTCGTATTTATTCATATAAAATCTACAATCTGCTTTCAAACTTTTTATTATGGCGTAATCATCTTTTAGTAATTTATATTTGGCCATGATTTTTAAATAGAGTGTTTTAGGATTGACGTTTTTTAATAGTTGTTCTGTCTCTTCAATCTTTTCTAATGCTAAGGCATAATTTTCTTTATCAAAAGCTTCCTCAGCTTCTTCGTATTTTATTTTTGCAATAGTGTTTTGAGCCTTACTACTTGTGGCTAAAAAAAAGAGTACACTAAAAATAAATAGATGCTTTTTCATGTGTTTATTATTTAATTGGATTGCCCCAAAAATCTGTTTTAGCATTAGTTTGGGATGGCTTGGATGCTGGCTTTTTAACGGGTGTTTTTTTAGTTTCAGAGTTTATAGGGTTGCCCCAATAATCTATTTTTTCTGATTGGAGTGAAGAATTGTCCTCATTAGTATTTGAAGTGTGCTGGTTACCATTCTCAATGGTGCCATTGCCCCAGTAATCAACATTTGTTGAAGATTCTGAAGTGGCTGGTTTTCCCTTATACTGAAACTCTGTTATGCCCATTTTAGAGGTATTGGCCAATGTAACAAATGCATTTCGCATTTCGTCAGCCATTGCTCTAGTCGTATAATATCCCATAAGCGTAATAGGAGAACCCGTTACTGTTTTAGTTAATTCACTTATCAATCGGTTTTTGAACAACCAGGTGCCATCATTATATTTGGCTATAGGAAAAACATTGCTAAGGGTGATTGTTGGATAATTGTCATTAATAGCATTTGGATTAAAAACATAGGAAAAAAAGTATAATTCATTCGAATTTACGGGATGAGAAGAAAGCGGAAGACCACCATCTGGAAACTGTGAAAAGAATTTTTTTCTAAGTTCAAGAAGGTTTGCTTTTTGTAATTTTATCAATCTGGATTCCGCGGCTTCTCTTTGCTCTCTGAGTTCTTTTTTGGCTTTTCTTTCTGCTGCTTCCGCTTGCATTTGCCCAACATAGTTGGACACATCAGTAGCAAATTGTCCAATAATTCTACCGTTTTCATCTGTGTTTTGATTGTAGATATTCAAATTAGCTTGATTTTTTTGAGTATTTGCCTCTTGTAGTGTTTGATATCCTTGGGTTAACGCCTGATATTTTTGACGGTAATCTGCTTGCAGTTCGGCCGCATTGGTGTAATTACCTGAAAGCTTAGCATTATCGCGAATTTGTCCTTTTGCTTCATCAACAGCTTTTGCTGCATAGTAACTGGTTAACCAGTTTTGATAGGATATTTCGGATTTTCTTTGGGTCTCTTCAACATCTGCCCAATATTTATTAGTAGAAGCTTGAAGTTCATCCTTTGTTTTTTTTATCAATTCCTGGTCTTGTTGCTGTTTTTTTGCCCTAGCCTCGGCTAGTTTCCCTTCGGATTCTTTTTTCTTAGCTTGAGTGTATTCATCATAAGAAATTTCGTGATAATTATTGTCTTCGTCTTTTTCGTAATATTTTCCGGTTGTTGCTTCTTTAGCATATTTAGGAAGCTTTGATCGGTCTATACCATTAACCATATTAGGATTTCTTGAGTTGCTTTTTTTAGGGGAGTTCGATTGATTTGATGCCGCATTATTAGTGCTTTTGGATGCATTTGAAGCTGCTTTATCAGTTGTGGTATTTTTGTTATTCTTTGATGCTTCTGTGTTATTGCTAGAACTTTCCTTTTTTTCATCAATCAATTTCTGATTTGCTTTTTCATCATTTTCAATTTCTTTAATTTTATCTAATTGCTCCTTAGGATAAGGATCATTGTATAATAATTTGGAAGCTTTTGAATAATTAACTTTTGCATCCTCCCAGTTTTTTGATTTAAACGAAATATCAGCTTTATTTATTAACTCTTTATAATTATCCCTATCTTTCATTAGCTTTTCCATTTTATCAATCCTAGCAGTCAATTCAAAAGAGTCATCGAAATTAATTCTATTGGCTCGAGATCCAACCAAACTTAAGTTTAAATGATTTAGATCTAAGTCTTTAGATATACTGCCAATATTATATACATTATCATATGAACTATTCATACTAAACGAATTTCCAATATTATCAACTGATATTTGAATATCTATTAAAGTAATTTTAATTTTATCAAACCCTACCATGCTTAAACCATCAGTTCCATGCATTTCATCTTGTCTATAAATTCTATTTTTATACTTATATCTTAATGCTCCAAAAGTTGCTGTATAAGTAAGTTTTAATTTATAATTAATATTAACATGAGTATCACCTCCTGAAGTTTCTTTTACAAAGTAGTATTCAAAATCAACAGAAACATCCATTGGGCCACTATGTTCAGTTTCTGGTAATATATAGGACCAAATTGAATGCTTTGTTATAGACCTATTAACTTCTTGAGCAAAAGTTAATGAACAACTAAAAACTAAAATACTAATTAATGTTTTTTTCATAATTTGTTTTAATATTTATAAAAGCCATAAATAATAGCGCTTTTATTTGTATTGAAATAAAAGGCATAAAGAAAGTGATTAACACCCCTTTTAGTTTCACGGATTCTACTTTTTCATCTAATTGTTACAAGCATATACTATCTAGTTTATGATACTATTCTTTTACTTTTAAAACTGTTCTTCCCTATCATTCGATTAACAACCTAAACTTTAGCTTCTCTTCTTTGTTAAAAAGCATCATAATATACATGCCTGATGCCAAATTAACATTTATATCTTTTACTTTAGTTTCTATATTAACATGGCTTTCTTGATGTACTAGTTTTCCAGTTAGATCGAAAATAGTTAATGTACAGTCATTTAAAACTCTATTTGTATGTATTGTAAATTGCCCTTTATTAGGTATTGGGCTAATAAGATTTTTACCAACATTAATATTGGAATCAATATCAAGTGTTTCATCATTAACAGTTATAACTACACCAAAAGAAGAATTCCCTCCAGAATTAGAAGCAATTACGGTATAGGTTGCGGTACTAGCAATTGTAGTAGGAATACCCGTAATACTTCCTGTTGCTGGATTAAATGATAAACCAGAAGGTAAACTAGGCGAAATACTATAGCTAATTACAGTTCCTCCAGAAACCGAAGGGTTTAGATTAGGAATAATTGAATTTTTAGTAAATACATTTGGATTATTATATGACAGTGCACTCGGAGCACTATCATTTACCGTAATAACAAAATCAAATGAAGCAATACCACCAGAATTAATTGCAGTTACTGAATAGATTGTGGTGCTAGAAATTGCAATAGGAGTTCCTGAAATGCTGCCATTTACTGCATTGAATGATAAACCTAAAGGCAAACTTGGCGAAATACTATATTTAATAACGGTTCCTCCCGATACCGAAGGATTTAAATTATTTATAATTGAATTCTTAGTAAACACATTCGGAGTGTTATACGACAGTGCACTAGGGGCAATATCATTTACTGTAATAACTACACCAAAAGTAATAGAACCGCCAGAAATCAACGCGGTTACTGTATAAGTAGAAGTAGTGGAAATTGCAGTAGGAATTCCTGAAATACTTCCAGTTGTCGTATTTAATGATAGACCAGATGGTAAATTTGGAGAAACACTATAACTGATTACCTTGCCAGCAACAGTGGGATTCAAGTTTGAAATTGAACTTCCTAAAGTAAACACATTTGGAGTAGGATAACTCAGTAGATTAGGGGTAATATCGTTTATAGTAATAACTACTCCAAAAGAAGTAGAACCCCCAGAGTTGGCAGCAGTTACGGTATAAGTAGCTGTACTAACAATAGCAGATGGCGTTCCAGATATAACTCCAGAAGTAGTATTTAAAACGAGACCACTAGGCAAACTTGGATTTACACTATAACTTAAAATTAAACCGCCAGATGATGTAGGATATAATGGTGCTATTATTGAGTTTTTAATATAAATATTTGGAGAATTATAGGATAGCGCACTCGGAGCAATATCATTAACGGTTATTACCACACCAAAAGAAGAATTTCCTCCAGAGTTACTAGCAGTTACGGTATAGGTTTTGGTGCTAGAAATTGTAGTAGGAGTTCCTGAGATGCTACCGGTTACAGTATTGAATGATAAACCAGATGGCAAACTAGGGGAAATACTATAACTAATTACGGTTCCTCCAGAAACCGAAGGGTCTAAATTAGGAATAATTGAATTCTTAGTAAACACATTCGGAGTGTTATAGGACAGCGCACTCGGAGCAATATCATTAACCGTTATTACAACACCAAAAGATGAATTTCCTCCAGAGTTACTAGCAGTTACGGTATAGGTTTTGGTGCTAGAAATTGTAGTAGGAGTTCCTGAGATGCTACCGGTTGCAGTATTGATTGATAAACCAGTTGGCAAACTAGGGGAAATACTATAGCTAATTATGGTTCCTCCAGAAACCGAAGGGTTTAAATTAGCAATAATTGAATTCTTAGTAAACACATTCGGAGTTTTATATGAAAGCGCACTTGGAGCAGTATCTTTTACCGTGATAACTACATCAAAAGTAATAGAACCCCCAGCACTTAAAGCGGTTATCGTATAAGTAGAAGTGCCAGAAATTGTAGTAGGAGTTCCTGAAATTACCCCATTAGTTGTATTTATAGACAATCCAGAAGGTAAATTAGGATAAACACTATAACTGACAATGTTTCCAGTGCCAGTAGGAAACAAGCTTGAAATTGAACTTCCCAAAGTAAACACATTTGGTGTAGGATAACTTAATAGCTCTGGCGCACTATCTTTTACAATTACGTTTTTAGTTGCGGTTAAAGTACAATTTAAAGGAGTTTGATATCTAAGAATTAAAGATTGCGTGTTCAGTTTATTCCATTTTACTGTTACCGTATTTACAGTCGACGATATAATTTCCCCGTTTATAATAATCCAATCATACTTATTCATAGTATTAGTGGCTGTGTAAGTATAAATATCTTTCATATTAGGATTTTCGTCACCAGAAATTGTTATCGGATATTTGGCTGAATTTCCAATTTCTTTACTTTCAATTAAAAATCCATTCAAGCCACTCCACTTTTTACTAATCTTTGTTTTATCAATTTCTAAAACAATCGAACCATCATTCAAATTTTGAATATTTTCTAATGTGTATTTTTTATCGGTTATTCTTTTTACTATGACACCATTTTTTGGGATTACGACACCCGATGATTTTAATGTAATCGCATCAATAGAAAATGAGTTTGCTTTAATATCCTCGGAAAAATTCACATTGACATAATCAAAATCTGTACAATCGTTACTTATTTCATTAACTGGTTGAATTTCTGTTATTATATCTGTAAAGTCAATGAATGCTGATACTATCTCAGCATTGCTCCTGTTTCCATTAACATCATAAGCAACTACTTTAAATTTTTTGGCCCCGACCTTATCCTTAAGAGCAATACTATACTCTGCTGATTTATCTCTAAATTGTTTATCAATTAATACTTCACTGGTTCCCAAAAGTTCATAGACTTCAACAGTAATATTAGCTACTAATGTTTTATACATTAATTGAATATCAGCTCCAGAAGTAATATTATCTGTCCCTGAAATACCCCTATCTGGACTTACTTTTACATTTGAAATAGCATTTAAAGCGGCTAACCTCACTGTCCATGAATTATCTGCAATACCTTCACCAAAATTGTCATTTTCATCCCTAAAAGTCGATTGATCTATTGTTAAGCGATACGTTCCATTATCAGCAGTGTAACTTCCAAGCCCAAATATTTTATAATGTAAATCATCAATTTTTTGAATAATCACTGGAATATCAATTTTTTGACCATTCTTGGTAAATTGCAGAGCAGAAGTTTCAAATTTTGAAACCAATTTTCTATTCAATTCAATTTCTAGTTCTGTAATGTTCTGATTATTAGCACCTCCTTGACTATAAGTTTGAATGGTCACGACTTTTGGTAAATTATTATCTACTATCCAATCATAGGTTTGCAATGCAAGTCCTGATAGGCCGTCAATAGTTTTAATCTTAGTAACATCTATTCCAATACTATAGCTTCCATTATCTTTATTGAATGGATTAATTCCGGATATAGTGTAGTTGTAATCATCTATTTTTTGAATAGTAAGATTGTTTACTGGTAGATTATTAATGGTTATTTTATCCGAAGTAAATTCTTCTGTACGAATAGGTTTGTTGAAAATAATATTGATACTATTAATGGGTTGTTTCTTTATCTGATCGGTTTCAAATTTTAAAATTCCCAATTCATTAACAAACTGTAGCCAATCTATTTTTTTTCCGTCTTTACCTTCGTTTCCTAATACATCTTTAACACCTAACGCTTTTACTGTCAATTGATAAAATCCGGATTGTTTGGTAAGTGCCGAAATATTTATAGAAAAAGTAGTTGCGTTAATTTTACCTATCAAAATATCATTGTTTGGTAAGGTTACACCTTGACGGATTAATTCAATGTTTGCATTGGTAAACGTATTAAAATCAATCTCCTTGTTAAATTCCACTGTAACAAGTTCAATAGATTTCGTATTATATTTCTCAGGTGCATTTACAAATGTTACCACTTTAGGAATATTTCCATCTATAGGATTAAAATATAAAGTATAGGTTTCGATACCTGAAATTTTATCTAGAACATGCAATTTGTTTTCATATTTAGGATTTAAACCATCTTTTAGTGTTACCTGAGTTTGCCAGAAATTTTGTAATGGAATCTCAAAACTATCACGATCACGTATCACTTTAACCAAATTGTATTGGCTTGCTGACGGATCTAAAATATTTCCATAATTCCATCCTGTGGTACTAGGATTAATTTTTATTTTAGATGTTAATGTTGAAGCATTAATTTGGTTTAAGAACGTAACAGCTTCAGCCTTAGACACTTCTTCGTCGTTGCCATTTGATAAGTAGATTCTGTCTGGAGTATCGTATACATCAGAAACATCATTGACTAAGAAATCTGAAATGGCATCACTATTTATACCGTACGTTTTTACACTTTTAATGAGTTCATGTATATAGGCTCCTTTAATTAAACTTAAATTAGCATTTCCAAAACTACTTTTATGACTAACCTTAACATCATATTTAACAAAGTGACCAATAAGAGAACTGGTAAAAAACCATTGACCAATCGCCGCTGTTTTAGGTTCAATATCCCCAAAATTAACATTCAGTAATCCAAGCTGTCTCGGTTCATTATTGAAGTTACTTCCTATCATATTAAAGTTAATTAATAACCCTTTTTCATTTTCAATAATTTTAGGTTGCATAGATTCTACATTCACATTTTTAGCCAATCCAAAGCCATCGTTTTTGATCATTAATGATAATTCTGCAGGTATAGAAGGCTCTACTATATCATCCGTTAGTGCATCATCTCCCAAAATATCTCTTTGCATAAAATAATGCAACACCAAATCTGGACTAGGATTTACTTCTAAGGTAACCGGATTAAGGGTTATGCTAACTCTTTCGTTAACCTCAGGATCAAAATAGGAAAGGACTCCACCAAAAGAATAGGATTTTTTTACCTCAGGAGCAGCTTCTTTGGTTGGGATAAAAGTTACCAAACCCTGCCCGTTCGAATCAGGATTTACACTTCCTGTTCCGTTAAGGAAAGCTTCTTTGTTGATTTGAAAGAAATGAGTTTTATTTTCCCCATTTTCATCTTTAACCACCAAATCTAAATTGATGTCGTTTATCGCTTTTGAACTGCCATTATTAATTTTAAGGGTTCCTTCAAATGCCTGGCGTGTCATCGTTAGCTTTTGTGGGAACTCTATGGTTACAGAGGCACAAACACTTGAAGTATCTTCACTTTTTTCTTTTATAAATTCATCTATAAATTTTATATTAGAAGTATACATGTCTAATACAGAAACAAATCCTCTTTTGAATGCGTAGGGTTGAAGTTCTTCTTTTATTTTTTTATATTCATCAATTTTTATTTTATCGATTATATCAGGATATTGAGCATTTGGCGAAAGAATGCCTGCGTTCCATGCTTCGACGGTATTGTTCCACCTAGAAGTAAAACTGTCAATATAAGATGCCGTAACTGAGGTGTTTTTTAAACTTTCATTAATTGTCAAAATATCGGCTGGTGTAAATGTCAATTGATTAACAACTATATTGTTTACTTGATTAATAAATAAATTTAAATCCGAAAAATTATTTTCTAAATCAGTATTTTTAATATATTCAGAAATCAGATTATTGTTTGCGGTAATGGCATCTGTGATTTTTTTGAAATCTTCAGAGATTAAATCCCAAGCTCCATTTGTTGAAGGAGAACTATTTGAAAATGCTAAACTATTTGATACTTTAGCACTTGCACGTGCCAAACCTGGTGAATTTCCCCAAACTAATGGGTTAATTATGCATTCATTAATCGCTTCACCTAATGAATCACCAAATTCGTATGCTCCTACAACAGAATTTACAGCACCAATAAAAGTAGTTGCTGGATTTGCTAACAGCACTGCAGCTTCTTGTAGAGTGTCTTTGCCATTAGAATTGGCTTCTAAAAGTTTTTTCAAACAAGGATCACACATATTTGGAAGTATTGAAGATAAGACTCCAAATGCAGCAAAACCACACCGACAACCTTCCTCTCCAGAACCACCACCTCCAGGACCTCCAGGACCTCCATCTGTAGTAGGAGGATTAATGACGATTCCACCGCCACCTACCGCACGACAATTTTCGTTTATATAATTAGTATAAGCAGATAATGCTTTCTCGCCATCACAAACGTAAAAAGCATTTAAAGCAACTGATACAACGCAAGGTATAACATTATTTGTTTGAACTGTTCTGTTTGGGTTTCCGGTATTTTTCATTAATACAGGTATGGTAATTGCTGATTTTGCATTCAATTCATCGAGGAAAGTTATTAGGGGTTTAATAGTGTACCCATTTATTTCTTCTGCACTGATACTTACTTTTTGTGCGGCAATTAAACCATGATTGGTTACAGTAATATAAGTCATTCTTGATTCCCCAACATTTAAATCTAATTTTGGATTATCGACCTCCATTACAATTACAGGTATGGGAACATTAGTTTCAAACTTCACGTCCAATTTAATCTCGTATTCATCAAGTATCTCTGTTGGCTTGACATCCCAAGAATAAGTTACCGCCTTGTAAGGAAGAAAAGCAGTAACTTTTGTGTCCTTGCCTGGGTCAACCAATATATTGTTTTGATAAGGATTATGCTTCTCTGCTGAAATATCAACAACATACCACCCTTCCTTAATTTTTGGCACTTCAAATAAACCCAATTCGTTGGTAAGCCCTTCAGCAATTATCTCTCCTGTAAAAGGGTGCTTAATAACCACTTTTGCCCCCTTTAGATGCGGGGCACTTACGGTATTATAAGTAAACTCATCAGTTGCATCTATAATTAATTTTCCAGTAGATTCAGATACGGTTTCCAGCCTGAAAGGTACAGACAACCAATCGCCTGCTTTATGTTTTATAACAAAATTACCTGAAATAGGCACATTAACTTGCTCTTTTACGGTAGGTTGGAACTCTAATACTATTTTAATTTCTTCGTTAGATTTAATTCTTTCGATTACTTTTTGTGAATTTAATCGCAACCATCCCAACTCTGGCAATAGCACCTCTACATTTTCAGCATCGACAGCTCCCACATTTTTAACAGTAAATTCATAAAGTCGGGTTTGATCTTTTACCATAGTGGTGTTTATTGTAATGGGGTTAGCCACTAATTTAGCTACTTGATTCTTACAATAGTAATACACCTGCTCACTGTATTCGGCTCCTTCGTTAGAGCGTATGACCATTTTATATTCAGAGTATTTTAATTCTTTGGAAGCTATAGTTGATACTATTTTGTACGGGAAATTTATAGTTGCTCCTGCTTCAATATCTACTGGATTTTGATCAATTGTGAAATCCGCATCAGCAGGCAGCTGAATTTTGACATCTGTTAATTTGGTATTGGTTTTATTTTTCAGAACAAACTCTTTGCCTAAAGGCTCACCAACCAAAGTTTCCCATTTGATGTATTGGGGTTTGTCTAAAATTTCAAAACCTAATAATTCAAAACTTTCTTGAGGTACAATTTCTTCACCCGGGAAGGCTGCTGTTACTGTATAAGATCCACTTTCATTTGCTAAGGGTACGTATTCAAAACTGAAAGTCCCATTCGCATCTGTTTTCGTATCGTAGCTTCTTTCAAACTCTTCATTTTTGATTGTTAATGCAATAGCGGCATTAGGAACAGGATTGTTTGATGCCCTTTTTGCGATTCCAAGAACTTTAACAATCTCACTTGTTTTATACACTTTTTTACTCAGTGTTATGGCAACCGTATAAGAGGGTAAAATTTTAATCAGTAACTGATTTTGATTGTTTTCGTATGTCAATTCGCCAATAGAATAATCTGCATTTACTACAGTTATTAGATAATAATCACCTGAAAAATTGGGTAGTTGAATGTCTTCTGTATATTCATAGGTTGTATTTATTGCTATAGCCTTATTCACTATAGAGGATGCAAAGGGTTTTATGCCACTACGATTTTCAGTTTTAGATAAATAATAATCTATTTTATAACCTGCAGGGAAGCTCGTATTTCCTTGATTTTGAATAAAAGTACGCAATGGTATTTTTGTACCTGCTTCTATACTGTTGTTTGTTGTTATTTTTGAGATTGAAGCATCTGGTTTATTTTGGTTAGAAACTAATATCCAACCAAATCCATTACTATAATTTAAAGCTTCTGCTTGAATCCTAATGTTTTGGTCTCCATCTTGATTGGGGTCAATTTTAGTATTGAATACTAATTCAACTTCTTTTTTATTAGCAGGTATGGTAACTGTATTTGGCAACTCAATAATATTTGGCGAATCACTAGTTAAGGTTACTACAACCGGATTTTGCAGAATTATTGGATTACTTGTGTTCCTTGAAATGATAAGTTTGTTATTGATGGCACCTGCTTTAATGGTAGAGGGAGAAAGTGTTGTTATCAAAGCCAGTCCATCATTATCTAAAATAGTAATGTCTTGCATAATAATAGTATTTAAATCACTACTATCAATACAAGAACATTCATCAAATTTGATTTGAGAGCGTAATGATATGGTTCGTTCTCCTTCCACCACAGCATTATTTACGACACCAATATTGAATATTTTTTCAGATTGTCCTTTATCAAATAAAATTTCAGTAGGCAAAATTAATTGTTCTTCTTGATCAGCACTAATTTGTACGACCACTTTTTTATCAATCTGATTGGTTCTTTTTAGGGTTCCATAGGAGGCTTTAATTCCATCTCCTTCTGAGATTTTGTTTGGACTTATACTTAATGTGAAGTTAGGAATGTTTATAGAATTTAATGTAATCTCTTTGTCGGCAGATGTATACCCTTCTGCTTTTGCAAAAACATTTACAATTTCTGTCTTTTCTATTTTCTGTGTATCTAAAACAGCACCTTCGAACGTAATATTTTTATTGCCAGCTAATAATATTACCTGTGATGGTAATTGCAATCTTTTAGATTTGTCTGTAGAGATATATATTATTTGATCTTTATTTTTAGAAAAATTTGAAGTAAGTGTAAAAACTATTTTACTTCCTATTGCTGATGAATAATTTTGCGGATAGTCTAAACTAAGAATTACATTTTCATCATCTAACAAATTAAAGCTTACATTTTCGTCACTATAGGTATTTCCTTTTGCAACTAATGTAATTGTAGTATCTCCTAAATAAGTAGAATTGTTTATTGGTTTTATAAACCAAAAATTTGACGATTCGTCTTTATTGATTTTAATTGTTGCAGGTAAATTGAACAGACTATTGTTATCTGAAGAAATAGTAAAAGTTTCATCGGTACTAATATCTCCACTTCTAGCCAAATTAATTCTTAATTGATCTTGAGAGTTTTCTAAAATTTCACTTCTATCAATAGTAAAAATCAATCTTCTTAATAAATTAGCATTTACTGCAGAAAGTGCAGTATTGTTACCTTTTGCATTATCAGGTTCTCTAACACCTGAATTTGTAATCAAAGCTACTTCAATTTTTACATTACCGTCAAATCCTATAATTCCTGGAATATCAATTTCTGCATTTCTAGTAATTGTTCCGTTTTCTAATAAAGTTGCGTCAAAAGCTGCATAGCCTATAATGTATTTCTTGCCAGTACTCTGAGAAACCAAAGAAATTTGTTCTCTCCAGCCTCCAATTGCCGCTGATAGACCAATGTTTTGAACTTCCCAACTTACGGAACATGTTGTATCAGGAATAATGTTATTTTGTGATACGGATATTGACCCTACTTTTAAATCAGGATTTTTACCTTCACCTATTCGTAATATACCGTTTTTAGGATTGCTACCAATATCTTGCCCTGCACTAGAACTTACTATCGCCTGAGTAAAAACCATTGGATAGGTTTGTCCAGTACTATATCCTAATGGGATCTCAATAGGAATTTCAATTAAATCTCCAGTTTGTCCTGTAAAATCATCATTGGTTCCTGAAAAACATAAGAATAAATATTCACCATTTCCTAATGCTTTAGGATATATGACGTGATTGGTATTTCTTCCAATAAATCGGACTTCTTTGTCATTGACTAATAATTCGGTTGGCACCTTTATTTTAAACTGCAAACCCGAAACCTTGTTTGTGTTTTCAAGTCTAATGATGATTTTAGCGGTATCTCCAGGACCAGCATCTAGGTCCTTAATAATGATGCTATTTTGTCCATATACTGTTGAGACAAATGATAAAAGTAATAGTATGAATTTAATAAATTTCATGGTTGTTTTTTTATTAGTTATTTTAATTTACAGTCATTTTACCTTTTAAGGGTGCACTATTATTTTCAGAATCAATAGTATAAAGGTAGACTCCTGAAGGTAATTTATTTCTGTTAAATTTATAATGGTTTTGTCCGTTAACAAGATGACCTAATGTTGTTTCCAAAACTTTTCTACCGCTAATATCATAAACACTAAATGTTGCTTTTGCAGCATTGTTGGAGAAAAATTCAATCGTAGTCTCATCGTTGAATGGATTTGGGACGTTATATATTTTTGATGGCTCTACGATTTCTATAGAATGAGTTTCTAGAGTAGTTCCAATAATTTCATTAGGTATTTCAACAGCATTTCTATCAGACAAAATAGCCGATTCTATTTGTGGAGCAATTTCGTTGATTTTTGCTACTATTATTTTTCCTTTTAAAGTAGTATTGAACGAATAGGCAATTATGTTTACTTGATTGTCTTTTTCATTCAAATTGACTGAAAATCCTTGAGCAGAAATTAATTCTTGAATGGCATCTTTTGTTGTTTTATTAATTAGAATCTCAAAACTAGCAACATCATTGCCTTTTGTATCTATGAGTAACATTCCATTTTCAATGCTCAAAACTGGTTTAAGTTCAACATCTTTAGGTGCAGAATTTCTATTACTGGAAGGTCTTGAGCCTTGATTTTGAATAATTTTTACCTGGCCAATTATATCAAGAATACTAATTTGATTGTCATTATTAACATCGGTTGCACTATAATTAAAGTAGTTACTGTAGTTATCCAAAATATAGTTAATTCCTGTTTGAATATCCAAAACATTCAAATTACCATCAAGATTAGAGTCACCCATTTTATATTTTAGATTGAAATTAACAACACTATTCTTAGCATTTCCTGAAATTTGTCTTAATTCTATTTTTTGGTCAATTGGCACTTTCCAAAATGTCATAATATCCATTAATTTGATACCTTCTTCAGCCATATTTACTGTTCTTGAAAAACTTCCAATTCTTAAATCATACGTTTGATTATAAAATCCCCTTTTGGTATGATCGTATCTGTTTATACTTAAATCATTAATTACCGTAGCCGTATTTAGGTCTAAATCGCCCACATCAATTGATTGTCTATCATACGCAAAGTCTATCGTAGAAGGGAGTGTGGAAGCAATTCCAGTGAGTTTATTTGAAGACAAATTTAATTTGGTTAAATAGGGCAATTTGTCAAATATATTTGGGACTATTCCTGAGACATTATTTGTACTCAAGTTGATGGCAACAATGTGACCATCATACGTTGTTACTCCAAACCATTTGGTAGTATTCAAATTATTAGTAGTAACCGTCCATTTATTTGTCCATTGAGAGCCGTTTAATTGATTATACAACTCAACTAATGCAAGGTATTCTTGCTGTACCACTGGCACATTAGATTTATCTTCAATCCCTTTGAAATTGAATTCCGTATTTCTAAAACTACCCGTTGTTTGCCGAATCGTAATTTTTGCCCCTAATGGAATTTCACCTATTCTCACATTGTTAAATATAATTTCGCCTAAATCATTTGTGATTGTGGTGGTGTGAGTGACATTATTTACTAATAATGCGAAACTATTTTTTGCATCAAAATTGTTTTTTTCTAATTCATATTTTACAATGTCACTAAGGTCAACTTTCAGCTGACTTCCTTCTACATTTAAATTGATGTCATAATTAATTATTTGATTTCGTAAGTCTATGTATGTTTTAGAATAGTCATAATAGATTTTTTTTATTATTTTATCAAAGCTATTGCTTGATAAGTCTAAATATTCCAATGCTATAAAATCAGATAAAGCAGAAGGAATAGAGCCACTAAATTTGTTATTCCCGATGGCAAATTTCTTTAATTTTTGCAATTCAGCTATTCTTGAAGGTATGGCTCCTGAGAGCAAGTTTGAATTTAGATCTAAAACTTCTAAATCTGTCAATACATGAAGGTTGTTTGGTAAGCTCCCAGCGATTTTATTATTACTGAGATTTATTATTTTTAAATATTTTAAACCTGTAATTTCAGCCGGAAGAACTCCCGATAAGTTGTTATTGAATAAATTAATAGAAACGACATGACCGTCCTTAATACTGACACCAAACCAACTTACGGTATTGAGATTGTTTTCTGTAATATCCCATTTGTTAGTCCAGGAAGCTCCAAAGGTTGATGCATATATCTTTTTTAAAATATCGAATTCTTCGTTCACTAAAGGCTTACCAAAACTTACTTTGCCGTAATTGATATTTGAATAGGCTGCTATCCCTTTGGTTTGGTATATTCTAAGGATATCTGTTTCTTTTAAATTCAACAAATTGATATTTGTAAATACTAGTTTTCCATTGTTCGAATAGCTGGTTTTTTTATATATACCGTTAACAAATAATTGAAATTCATTCTTGGCATCAAATGTTACTACTTCATTATTTAATGCAGTTACTAAATGTAATGGCAAATCGATAGCAATTTCATTTGCTCCAAGTTCAATACTTTCTATGCTAATACTCTGGTATTGAAAATTAAGATCCGTTAATTTTAAAGTAGAAAAACTGGAATCAATATTGGTTAATGCATTACTACTTAAATTTAATGTTTTAAGTTTGATCAGACTACCTATTGATGCTGGAATAGAAGTAAATTTATTAAGTGCAAAGTCTATAGTTTCTAATGCGGTCAAATTGCCTATTTCACTAAAAATAGCCC